>DATFSG010000001.1:0-5488 GCA_035262765.1 Gaiellaceae bacterium
GCGAGTAGCCGCGGGCGCGAAGCACCTCCAGCAGGCGCGGATAGTCGCGCGGCCCCTCGAGCCCCTGCACCGTCGCCTCGATCTCGACGCCGTCCTGTGAGCGTTGGCCCAGACCGGTCGCGCGGGCGATCTGCTTGAGGAAGTCTCCTCCGAGCCCCACCCGGTCGACTCCCATGACGGAGACGGCGTGGTCGATGTGGTCGACGAAGCGATCGATCGTCGGCTCGCTCGGGCCGACCACCAGGGGGTGCGGCATAAGGCAGACCACTCCGCCACGCTCGGCGATTCCCGTCAGTTGCGCGTCGCTGAGGTTGCGTCGGTGGTCGTGGACGGCGCGGCACGACGCATGACTGACGAAGACAGCGCCCGCGGGAGCGCGCTCGAGGACGTCGGTCATGGTCTGCGGCGAGGCGTGCGCGAGGTCGATGACCATGCCCAGCGTCGGTACGCGGTCGATCAGCCGCCGACCGAGCTCGGTCAATCCTCCATCGTGATCGCAGCCGCTGGCGAATGCGTTCTGCTCGTTCCACGTCGGGGCGAGCACGCGGACGCCGAGCCTCGCCAGGAGATCCACCGGCCAGATGTCCTCGCCGAACGAGGACACGCCTTCGATCGCCAACAGCAATCCGAGACCGCCGGAATCAAGCTCCCCGACCTCGCGCCGGCCGTTGACGGCGGAGACCTCGGGGTTGGACTCGACCGTCGCGTGAAAGCTCGCTACCTGCCGGAGAACCTGGCGGAACGCAGTCCTCGCGTCCGCTTGCGGCGGCTGATAGACCGCACAGATCTGAAGCACTACCCCGCCGTCTTGCAGCTGCTCGAGCCAGCGGGTGCGAAATGGGTTGTCCTCGCCCTGCTGCTCCGCGAAGACGAGTTCCTGCAGCAGATCGCTGTGCCCGTCGGCGATCCGGATCGTGTTTGCGCGCCTCACGATCCCCCAGCCTGTCAGAGCACGCCGACTCACAGTTGACTGTTCGGCGAAGCCCGGCGGGCCGGTGCCGCCGCCGCGCACGATGGCGAATCCGCCGTCGCGCTTGCTGAATCGAAAGCCCCGGCGAGCCGGGGCTTTCGGACGTGTTCGCGTCGGAGCGGGCTCTAGGGCACGGGCGGGATCGTGTTGAAGACGCCCCACGGGGTGGCGGTGCCAGCTCCGTCGATCCTCGCGCCACCGTAGGGAAGTCCGGCGATGTATGCGTCCCCGGAGAAGAGGTACAGAGGACGGCCGTTGTAGGTCACCTGGTGGCTGCCGTCGGGCCGAACCATCGTTCCGACCGCGTTCTGGTCGATGCCCGGCCCGGCCAGGGGCCGCCCCGAGGTCAGTACCGGCGGCCAGTAGACAGCGGCACATGCCGCCTGACACGCGCTCCGGTTGCCGCTATCTGCACTCGAGGTGTAGACGGGGAAGCTCGCGTCCGGGAAGAGGTCTGTGAAGGTGGGGTTCATCGTCGCTGCCAGGACGGTTGTGTTCGATCCGCTACCTCCGACCGGCGCGGTCTCGAGCTGTAGCTGCGCCTGGCCCGGCGCGACGCGTCCCCGGCTCGGATCGACGAGGTACCAGGTTCCGGTCGGGCTGGTCACCGGGTCGAACAGATCGGCTCCCTGGGTATCTCCGGGCTCGTCGTCGAAGACGAACCTGTAGAGCGGCTGCCCGGCATAGGTCACCTGCTGCACCGATTGGCCGGACAGGACATCAGTCCGCGTCACCGTTCCCAGAAGCGTGGGATTGACCCCCGGGCCTGCGATCGGGGCACCGTCAGTGAGGAGCGCCGGCCACAGGATCGTGTCGCACGCCAGGTTCAGCGCGTTCGCGTTGTCGCTGCACCCGTAATCCGCTCCTGTGAGCGAGTGGAGCTGGTCGGAGGTGAGTAGGTAGAGGGAACAGCCGGCATAGGCGCCCGAGCCGACGACCAGCACCTTGCCGTAGGACGACGATGCGGCCGAGACCGTGGCCGGGCCCGTCGGGGCGCTCGCCACCTGGTCGGAACAGGGGCTCGTCGCCGCCTTCGCCGGCGAGGCGAGCCCGAGCACGACGACGATGAGTGCGAGGAGGAGCGCGGCGGCGACGCCCGCGGCGGGCCTCCCGAAGCGGGGGAACAGAAGTGTCATGACGACCTCCGATGTGCGTAGGAGTAGGGATCGAGGACGCGTACCTGCGTGATCCGGTCGACGGGCAGGTCGCTGTGGCGCGCCGCTCTGCGGATCGCCTCCGGGCTCGGCGCCTCGTAGAGGCAGTACATCGTCCCGGTGTCCTCGCTCACATACGAGTACATCCACGTCACCGCGTCGTCGGCGTTCCGCTCGACGACCGCCTCGACAGCAAGGTCAGGGGAGCCGGGAAACGTGCGCTCGACGAGGTAGCGTGGCACGCCCCCGAAGCTACGAGGCCCACGGCTGCGGGCGCATCGGCAGAACTACCCAGATTGGGGCGGGGCGTTACCCAGGTTCGGAACGAGCCCGAGCCGCGTGGCCTCTGCCGCCGCCTGAGCGCGTGTGCGCACCGACAGCTTGCGCAGCACGGACGAGACGTGGCGGTCGACCGTACGCTTCGACACGAAGAGCCGCTCCGCGATCTCCGCATTGCGCCGGCCTTCGGCGATTAGCGCGAGCACCTCGACCTCGCGCGAGGTCAGCCCGGCAGGGTTGCTGCGGGTCGATGGCCGCGGACCACGGGAGATCCCTCGGACACCAAGCTCGCGCAGGCGTCTCGCCACCACCGCCGCCGTCGCGGATGCGCCGAGCGCCTGCAACTCGTCGAGGGCGCGGCGCAGCGGCTCCTCCTTGCCGGAGTCGGCCGCCGCCAGCGCAGCTTCGTAGGGGCACGACCTCTCGCGCCAGGCAGCCTCGGCCTCGATCCAGCGACCGGCGAGCTGGAGGGCGAACGGCCCGTCGACGGGAGAAGGTTCCGGCTCTTCGATCCCTGCCCGGCTCCGCCAAACCGCAAGCTCGGCGGCGAGAGGGGCAAAGTGCAGTTCGCACGCAAGCTGAAGTGCGTTGTCCGTCAGATCCGCAACTTCGTCCTGCCGACCGGTGAGCAACGCCGCCTCGGCGCGCGCGGCCGCGACAGAGCCGAGGCGGGGAAGCTCACCAGTGGGCTCGGCGAGCGCCCACGACTCGTCGAGCGCCTCCCAGGCGCCGGGGTCACCGCGCCGGGCCCGGATAAGCCCGAGCACCTCGAGTGCGCGAATTCGGGGCGAGATCGACGTGCGCTGCACGCGCACGACGGCGGCCGCGTGCTCGGCCGCCTCTGAAAAGCGGCCCTGGTCGAGGGCTAGGCGCGCGGCGTACGAGAGGAGGTAGAGGCGGTCGCGCTCCAGCCCGTGGTCCGCGCAGTGAGAAATTCCCGGTTCGAGATAGCCCTCGACGGGCAGGTCGTAGCGGCGCTCCGCCACCGCCGCACCTGTCAGGTGGAGGAAGGCTGCGCCGACTGCGTTGGGAAACCCGGCCTCCCGGGCGAGCTCGAAGTCCTCGCGGAGCGTGCTCCACGCCTTGTCGACCGGCCGCGACGAATCGCGCGGCAGCCGGGCGAAGAGCGCCGTCTCGGTCTCGCCAATCCGCTCGGCCAGCTCGATCGCCCGCCGCGCAAATGCGTGCGCCTCGCACGCGCGACCGGCAGCGCAGAAGGTGTAGGCACGGTTCCCCCAGGCCGCCGCAAGCTCGGGCCCAGCGGGCAGCTCCTGGAGGACGGCCACTGCCTCTGCCCCCGCGCGAGCGGCTTCCTGCGTGCGCCCCGGGCACCAGAGGATCTGTGAGAGCCACCGGAGCGCGTCGCCCTCGCGAAGTCGGTCGCCCACTGCGCGGTGGCATTCGAGCGCCTCCTCGATCGCCTCGATGGCAGCCTCGTTCTGGTCGGTGACGTAGCACTCGCCCGAGCGGCGTTCGAGTAGCTCTGCCCGCTGTTCCGGCGACAGCGAACCGCCGAAGCGAAGTGCGCGTGCGTACTGCGCTGCAGCCTCTCGATGCGCCGCAACAGCGGAAGCGCGCTCGGCTGCGGCCGGCGCGAACTCCAGCACGGCGGCCGTATCGCCGGCTGCCTCCGCGTGGTGTGCGAGCCGTGCGAGATCGGGTGCTCCGTCCGGTGGCTGCCGCAGGGCGCGGAGTACCGCCTCGTTGAGCGCAACGCGGCGGTGCGGGTCGATCGACTCCTCGACGGCGAGCCGGGCCAACTCGTGCCGGAAGCGAATGCCCTGGCTCTCGGACCGGAGCACCCCCGAGGTAACGCACTCGTCGAGCGCTGAGAAAGAGTCGCCCGCGACCTCCTGGAGCAACCAGACCTCCGTCCGCTGCGGCACGATCGCCACGACATCGAGGAGCTCGCGCGCCTGCTCCCCGAGTCGCGCCGTGCGGGCGAGCACCGCGTCGCGAACCGTCGCCGGCACATCTGCCGCACCGCTCGCAAGTACCTCGGTGACGAAGAACGGATTGCCGTCCGTCTTCCGGTGGAGCTCGTCGCCGTCGACTCCGTGGGGCTCGGCGAGCACGCGCACCGCATCGGGCGAGAGTGGATCCAGCGAGAGACGCTCGACCCCGCGAGTCGTCGCAAGGTCGCCCAACAGAATCTGCAGCTGGTGCGTGCGAGGCAGTTCGTCGCTCCGGTAGGTGGTGATCACGAGCACGCCGAGCTGCTCGACACGGCGGCCAAGCAGCCCGAGAATGTCGAGAGTCGCCTCGTCCGCCCAATGCACGTCCTCGATGACGAGGACCGCGGCGCCCGCAGGCGGCAGAGCGCCGACGAGCGCCTCGAACACCGCCGGCGCCGGTTTGCCGGACGTGATGGCGGCGCCGAGCGAACTACCGACGCCGAGGCCGATGTCCGCGAACGGCCCGAGCGGCCGTGGCGTACGTAGCCCGTCGCAGCCGCCGAGCAGAACGAGCGTGGAATCGGGGATCCGTGCGGAGAACGCGCTGACCAGGGCGCTCTTTCCGATCCCTGCCTCGCCGGACACGAAAACGAGCCGCCCTTTGCCGGCTCGAGCCTCGACGAACGCAGCTTCGAGCACGGCGATCTCCTCGTCGCGTTCGAGAAGTTCGTTCGCGACAGAGGCCGGCACACGTGGCGCGACCGCCATGTGCCAATCGTGACCTCTTTGGAAAGCAGGCGCAACCACGACGTCACGCTGCGGCCGGAGATGGAGGAGCGCGGCTACGGTCGCGCGCCTCTTCGCGCGAGCGGGATCTCTAGCTTTGGAGTTCCCAGCCCGAGGCGGCGTAGGCCTGGCAAAGATCGGTGCCGATCCGCCGCCCGAGGTCGTCATAGACGTCGGCTGTCAAGTGTCCTCGGGTAAGCGCGCAGATTCGGCTGAGCTCGCTCGGGTTGCCGCTGTCCGGCGCTAAGAGCTTCGTGCTTGCACGAAATGCCCACGCGTTCCCCTGAGCGGAGAGCGTCTTCGCCTGCGAGCGACAGAAGGCGGTAGCCCCGACGCCGGAGACGACGAGGTTCGCGTCGGCGGTGAACGGCGAGACCGCGCAGCGGGTCACAACAACGACTGGC
>DATFSG010000002.1:0-3587 GCA_035262765.1 Gaiellaceae bacterium
AGCCGTGGAGCTCCGAGACGGCGTTCGCGTATTGCGACGTGCGAAGCGCGAACGGCGTGAGCCCGAACCGGCTCTCGCTCGGCTCGACCTTGCCGAGTGCGAGAAAGTCGTCCCAGCTGAGACCGCAGCGCTCGACGCGGCCCTCGAGGTTCCGCCGCACGAGCTCCGGGTCGAACACCTCGTTGCCCGCCGGCACCGGCGTATGCGTCGTGAACACCGTCGACGCGCGCAGCCGCTCGAGCGCCTCGCCGGCCGAAAGTCCCTGCTCCTCCACGAGCTCCCGCATGCGCTCGAGCTGGAGGAACGCAGAGTGCCCCTCGTTGAGGTGGAAGACCGTCGGCTCGAGACCGAGCCGGCGCAGCACCCGGACGCCGCCGATGCCGAGCAAGAGCTCCTGACGCAGCCGGTTCTCGCGGTCGCCGCCGTAGAGGATGTCCGTGACGTCGCGCGACCAGGTGGGGTTTCCCTCGATCTTCGTGTCGAGGAGGTAGAGCGACACGCGCCCGACCCGCACGTGCCAGACGCCGAGCCGCACCGGTACGAGATCGCCGTTGTCATCGGCGAGCTCGATCACCGGGGCCATCGGCACGAGCTCGAGCGGCAGGCGGCTCGGGTCGTTGCGCGGGTAGCGCTCGACCTGCCGGTCGTGTTCGTCGAGCTGCTGGCGGAAGTAGCCGCGGCGGTAGAAGAGCCCGATCCCGACGAGCGGGATCCCGAGCTCGGACGCGGCCTTGAGGTAGTCGCCGGCGAGCACGCCGAGCCCTCCGGAGTAGATGGGCAGGCTCTCGTCGAGCCCGAACTCCGCCGAGAAGTAGGCGACGAGCAGGTCCTCCGCTCCGTTCCGGCTCCGCCACCACGTCTCCTCGCCGCGATCCCGTGCCAGGCGCCCCTGCACGCGTGCCAGCCGCTCGAGGTAGTCCGGGGTGAGCGCTTGCGCGAGATCGTCGTCCGTGAGCTCGGAGAGGAGCGCGGTCGGATTGTGGTGCAGGTCGGCGAAGCGCCGGGGCTCGAGCGCGTCGAAAAGGAGCCGCGTCTCGGCGATCCAGGTGAACGAGAAGTCGCTCGCGATCTCGAGCAGTGCTGCGCGCAGCGTCGCACCGTCGTGTACTTCGGCCACGAGGGGGCACCCTAGCGTCCGCTCCGGAAGCTACGCGCTGCTAGCTTTTTCGTTATCCGGAGAGCTTTGACAGGCAGCTTGGCGACCGGGTCAACAAACGCCTAAAGCGCCCGAGAGCACCGCTCCCGGGCCCCTGATAAGGAGAGCAGGTGCAGGACACGCGGGAACGGCTCGAATCGATCCTCAGGCAGCGCATCGCCATCCTCGACGGCTCGTGGGGCGTGCTGATCCAGAGACGCGTGCGCGCGGAGGAGGACTACCGCGGCGAGCGCTTCCGCGACCACCCGCTCGACGTCGGCGGCGACCCCGACCTGCTCAACCTGACGCAGCCGGAGATCATCCGCGACATCCACCGTTCGTACTTCGAGGCCGGCGCCGACATCGCAACCACGAATACCTTCACCGCGACCCGGATCGGGCAGGCCGACTACGCGCTCGAGGACGTCGCCGCCGAGATGTCGCTCGAGGGCGCGAGGCTCGCGCGTGAGGTGGCCGACGAGTTCGACGGGCTCGTCGCCGGCTCGGTGGGGCCGCTCAACGTCGCGCTCTCGCTCTCGCCGCGCGTGGACGATCCCGCTTATCGCTCCGCGACCTTCGACCAGGTCGTCGAGGCGTACGCCGAGCAGATTCGCGCGCTGCACGAGGGCGGCGTGGATCTCCTCCTGATCGAGACCGTGTTCGACACGCTGAACGCGAAGGCCGCGATCGTCGCAGCGCAGGACGCCGCGCCGGAGCTGCCGCTCTGGCTCTCCTTCACGGCGGTCGACAAGAGTGGCCGCAACCTCTCCGGCCAGACCGTCGAGGCGTTCTGGATCTCGGTTGAGCACGCGCAGCCGCTCGTGGTCGGCGTCAACTGCTCGCTCGGCGCCGCCGAGATGCGTCCCTTCGTCGAGGACCTGGCCGAGATCGCACCGACCTGGGTCGCGTGCCACCCGAACGCCGGGCTGCCAAACGCGCTCGGCGAGCACGACGAGCTGCCCGAGGACACGAGTCGCTTCCTCGGCGAGTTCGCGCGGGACGGGCTCGTGAACATCGTCGGCGGCTGCTGCGGCACGACCCCGGAGCACATCCGGCAGATCGTGGCCGCGGTCGACGGCGTCGCGCCGCGCGAGGTCCCGCAGCGCCGCGCCGCGACTCGCTTCTCCGGCCTCGAGCCGCTGGAACTGAGGCCCGACTCCAACTTCACGATGATCGGAGAGCGGACGAACATCACGGGCTCGGCCCGCTTCCGCCGGCTCGTCGAGTCGGGGGACTTCCAAGCCGCGCTCGACGTCGCGCTCGAGCAGGTGCGCGGCGGGGCGAACCTCCTCGACGTGAACATGGACGCCGACCTGCTGAACGGCGAGCGGGCGATGACGACCTTCCTCAACCTCGTCGCTACCGAGCCCGAGGTGGCGCGGATCCCGATCGTGGTCGACAGCTCTCGCTGGACGGTGCTCGAGGCCGGCCTCAAGTGCGTGCAGGGCAAAGGCGTCGTCAACTCGCTCTCGCTGAAGGAAGGGGAGGAGCTGTTCCTCGAGCAAGCGCGCGCCGTGCGCCGCTACGGCGCCGGTGTCGTCGTGATGGCCTTCGACGAGCAGGGCCAGGCCGAGACCGTCGAGCGCAAGGTCGCGATCTGCGATCGCGCGTACCGGCTGCTCCTCGACCAGGTCGGCTTCGCGCCGGAGGATCTGATCTTCGACCCGAACATCCTCGCCGTCGCGACCGGCATCGAGGAGCATCGCGGCTTCGCGAAGGCGTTCATCGAGGCGCTGCCGCTGATCAAGGAGCGGTGCCCGGGCGCGCGGACGAGCGGCGGGATCTCCAACCTCAGCTTCGCGTTCCGCGGCAACGACGCCGTGCGCGAGGCGATGCACTCGGCCTTCCTCTTTCACGCGATCGGCGCCGGCCTCGACATGGGCATCGTCAACGCGGGCCAGCTCGTCGTCTACGAGGACATCCCTCCCGAGCTGCTCGAGCTCGTCGAGGACGTCATCTTCGACCGGAACCCCGAGGCGACCGAGCGGCTCGTCGAGTACGCCGGGCGCGTGCAGGGCGAGGCGACCCGGCGCGAGCTCGACCTCTCGTGGCGGGAGGCTCCCGTCGAGAAGCGGCTCGAGCACGCGCTCGTGCACGGCATCGTCGACTTCATCGAGGAGGACACCGAGGAAGCGCGGCAGCGCGCCGACCGGCCGCTCGACGTGATCGAAGGGCCGCTGATGAACGGCATGCAGGTGGTGGGCGACCTGTTCGGCGATGGGAAGATGTTCCTGCCGCAGGTGGTGAAGAGCGCGCGCGCGATGAAGCGCGCCGTCGCCTATCTCGAGCCGTATATGGAGGCTGAGCAGGCCGCGGGCGGCGCGCCGCCGCGCGCCCGCGGGAAGGCAGTTCTCGCGACGGTCAAGGGAGACGTCCACGACATCGGCAAGAACATCGTCGGCGTCGTCCTCGGCTGCAACGACTACGCGGTCGTCGATCTCGGCGTCATGGT
>DATFSG010000003.1:0-5169 GCA_035262765.1 Gaiellaceae bacterium
TCGCCTGGGAGACCACGGTCCACAAGCGCGTGAAGGCGGTGATCGTCTACCTGAGCGGGACAACCGCGGAAACACCTTCGGCTGAAAGATCTAGCTGACCACCGACCGCAGCGATTCGCTCGCGCGCTAGGGAGAGATCATCGCCCTCAGGGCCGACGCCGAGAAGCTCGAGGCGAAGCGCATCACCGTCCCTCCACACGCGGGCCCGGCTCGCCCGGTCTCGCAGGTCAGCACACGAGAAGTAGACCGCCTCCTCGATCTCGAGCGGGTACCGCTCCAGATCCGCGGTTTCGATATCGAGCGAGCGGAGGGCGTCCGTCAGCCCGCGCGCGGGGAGAATCGAGGGGTAGACGGTCCCGGCCAGGGCGCGCACTCGCTCGAGTGCCGCCTCGACCCGCGCAGCCAAATCCTCGAGCTCGTTACTCGCAGCGGCCGGGTCAGAATGGAGAAGCTCCCGTGCAAAATCGATCGCCGCCACAGTCGCGGCCAGATCCTGCTGAACGCCGTCGTGCAACGCCTCCTCGATCCGCCGGCGCTCCCGGTCGAAATCGGAGAACACGTGGAGAGGGTAAGCCGCCGCAGTGAGGGAGGCCAGCCCGAACGTGATCGGTGGCTGGCGCGCTGTTGCGGGAGGCCGAAGAGCGGTAGCGTCCCCGACCAGGAGGAGGCATCTCGGCCATGGCCCACGAGTTGATCCTGATCGTCGACGACAGCGACCAGAACCGGAGGCTCGCACGCAAGGTCCTCCAGTTCGCGGGGTTCCGCACGCTCGAAGCCACGGGCGGCGTCGAGGGTCTCTCGCTCGCTCTCGAACACCACCCCGATCTCGTGCTGATGGACATCCGCATGCCCGACATGCAGGGGACAGAGGTTCTGCAGAAGCTGCGGGAGGACGAGCGCACGGCCACGATCCCCGTGGTCGCCTTGACCTCCTCGACGATGAAGGGCGACCGCGAGCGGTTTCTCGCCGACGGCTTCGACGGCTACCTCGAGAAGCCGATCCGGGTCCGCGAGTTCTCGAACCAGGTTCGGGCGCACCTGGCGTGACTGCTCCCGGCAGGCTCGCAGCCATTGACCACGCCCCATAAACCGCGAGATCATCACAGCGTGCGGAAGGCCATCCTCATCCCTCTCCTCGCTCTCACTCTGGCGGCCTCGGCAGCGGCAGCCGTGCACGAGAGCCCCTACCGGGCATGGCCCACGCGGCACTGTCTGATCAAGCATGGCGCTCAGCACCTGTACCCGAGGAAGGAGCTGTACCTGAAGGACAAGTTCGGATTCGGGGAGCCCTACGACGCACTCGTGTGGAACGCCAGCGGACGGAGCGACAGCATCACAGGACTTCCGACCGACCGGATCGGGATCGAGTTCACTCCCAGCCCGGCTCGGGGGTTTGCCAGCGAGCGGCGAGTCAGGCATCTCCTCCACGCCTATTTCGGGTACGGCGCGGCGTGGATTCGCCGGCACCTGATGCGGCGGGTGAACGTCGTCATCGCCGCCTACACCAAACCGCTTACGGCGGGACAGAAGGCGCTCCTCCTGGCCTGCCTCCGCCGCTGATGACCGAGATTGCCCAGACGCCGGTCGAAGTCACGCCGGGCGCAGCTCACGCCCTCGCCGGACCAGCGTCGGACAACCCTCTGGTTCGCGCCGTGGGCCGCATCCCGCTGCGGCTTCGCGCCAAGCTGCTGGTCGGCTTCGCCGTCGTGGGCATGTTGCTCGCTCTGGTCGCCGTCCTCGGCCTGGTCGCGCTCGGGCAGTCGAACTCCCGCGGCACGCAACTGAGGAAGCTGCAGCAGCAGGCGGTCTTCGAGCAGAAGCTTCTGACGGACGCGCAACGGCTCGAGAACAATCTCAACAACCAAAACACGACCATCCAGTACCTCGACCCTCGGTTTTACAATGCCCCCCCGCAGGCCTTCCGGTTGAGCTATGACGGGTGGCTACAGTCGCTCAGTGCGGAAGTCGGGGACTTCGACCAGCTCTGCGTCGACGCCGGCTCCATCAAGCGCTGCTTAGGGTTCCAGCGGCACAGGCCGCTCACGCTCCTCGACGTCGACCCGCCCTTGTGGAGAAGGCTCAGGCAAGCCCTCCCGCTCTTCAACGCCATCGGCAAATGCTGTGCCAACACGTGGGCCGGCGCTCAGCCGCTCGTGATCCGTGGCCGCCGCTGGACAGCTTCCTTCGAACCCGAGATCGCCGGGCTCGCCGGGCGGACCCAGGCCCGCGCGGACGCGCTCGTCGCGGCCGACCACAGCTCCTTCACCAGCTCGCGCAACCTCCTGATCGGCGCCGGAGCGGGCAGTCTCCTCCTCGCCGTCGCGCTCGGCCTGGTCCTCGCCTCGTCCGTCGTGGCGCCGCTTCGCCGTACGGAGTCGCGCCTGGACGAGATCGCCGCCGGTGATTTCACCGACAGGCTCGAGGTGGTGAACCGGGACGAGCTCGGCAGCCTCGCCGCGAAGGTGAACCGAACGAGCGACGAGCTGCAGCGCTTGTATCAGGAGCTGGAGACCGCGAGCCGACACAAGTCGGACTTCCTGGCCACGATGTCGCACGAGCTGCGGACGCCCCTGAACGCGATCATCGGCTTCGCCGAGGTGCTGCACGAGGAGATATCCGGGGAGCTCAACGAAGACCAGCGAGCCGACGTCGAAGAGGTTCTCACGGCAAGCGAGCACCTCCTCTTGCTCGTCAACGACGTGCTCGACCTGGCCAAGATCGAGGCCGGGAGCATGGAGCTCGAGCTCTCGGAGGTGGCGATCCCGGAGGTGCTGCGCAGCG
The DNA here is from genome assembly GCA_035262765.1 of Gaiellaceae bacterium. Lineage (GTDB taxonomy): Bacteria > Actinomycetota > Thermoleophilia > Gaiellales > Gaiellaceae > Palsa-739. The sequence continues at coordinate 2,782 of DATFSG010000003.1, forward strand.
CGGTCTCCCTGTACTCGGAGCGGGCAGCCCGCGGCGGCATCGACCTCGCCCTGAAGTCGGAGCCGGAGGAGATCACGGTGACCGCCGACGAGCGCCGCGTCCGCCAGATCGTCTTCAACCTCGTGTCGAACGCGGTCAAGTTCACGCCGCGCGACGGGCGGATCGACGTCTCGGCCCAACTCGACGGCGGCCAGGTCGAGATCGCCGTCGCCGACACCGGCCCGGGCATCGCGCCGGAGGAGCTCGAGACGATCTTCGAGGAGTTCAAGCAGGCGACGGACGGCAAGCGAACCGAGGGCACCGGACTCGGCCTCCCCCTGTCACGCAAACTCGTCGAACTGCACGGTGGCCGCCTCTGGGTCGAGAGCGAACCCGACCACGGGAGCACCTTCCGCTTCACCCTCCCCGTCGGTCCGACCTCGCCTTCGTTAGACGGCGGCGCCGTCGCGGAGGCACTTGACCCGATTGCTTGAGGCGCGTCGGCTGCGGAGACCCCTTTTACCGCTTCCCGAGCGGCAAGAGAAGCGCCGCCGCCCCGGCTGACCGCCCGCGTTTTACCGAGTTGGGTCCGCGCTCTTACCGCCGGTGCACTTTCGGCGGGAGCCCGCGGCACACGCGCACGTCCCCCCAACTCGATCGCGCGCATCCGGATTCGGCAGGGAGAGCGGAGGGGGAGGGATTTGAACCCTCGATCCGCCTAACGACGGATAACGGTTTTCGAGACCGCCGCATTCGACCGCTCTGCCACCCCTCCGCGGGTGGGCGCAGAACCGCGGCGGGCGCTGCGCTAGCGGAGAAGGAGGGATTCGAACCCTCGATGGAGCCATTCAGCCCCATAACGCCTTAGCAGGGCGCCGCCTTCAGCCACTCGGCCACTTCTCCGAAGTTCGAACAGAGTACCGAAGTGCCTGGCCGGGCTTAGCCGAAGAAATTGATCGCGGCGAGCATCAGCCCGAACATGACCAGCGAGGCGATGGCGAACACGCTGAGCCCGTTCGGCCCTGGGAAGTCTGGCTTGTAGCGCGGGATGAGGAACGACGACGCGAGCGCGAAGGCGATGAACAGCCCCGCGATGACGATGAGGCCGATCTCGTGGCCGACCGGAAGCTCCGAGGCGAGCACACCGCTATTTCACCAGATCACGCGGTCGAGAGGAGCCGCTCCTCGCGCCGCCGCCGCTCGCGGATGATCCACCAGACGAGCGCGGCGATCAGCAGCAGCGGTGCGATCACGATCAGCCCGTAGAGGACGACGATCGCCTCGAGCGCGAGGAAGTGGGCTGCCGAGCCGAGCAGCCGACCGATGCGCGTGCTCCCGTGATGCTGCGGCGCGACGATCGCGTTGCCGTTCGTCGCGAGCAGCAGCGAGATGCTGGCGGTCGCGGCCTGCGCGACGGTGCCGGCGCGCGCGTGCCGCAGCCCGGCGAGCGCGCGGCGCGCGTTGTTGAGCTTGATCTGGAGCTCCGCCCGCTGCGTCGCGGAGGTCGTGCTCCGGAGAGCGGCTTCGTAGACGACGATCGCGCGCCGGAGCGAGCCGATCGCGCTCGTCTGGTGCGTCACCTTCGCCTGCAGGTCCTGGGTCGAGACCTGCTCCGAGAGAAGCTTGCCGAGACCGCCGAGCTTCGTGAGCGCTTTCTGCGCGTTCTGCACAGGGACGCGTAGCGAAAGCACTGCTTCGCCGCCGCCCACGTGCGAGGAACGGAAGCTCACGGACTGGGCGTAGCCGCCGAGCGCGCCGACGATCTGCGTCGCCTCGTTCGTCTTGGCCGAGAGATCCTTGCCCTTCACCCCGACCTGGAGCGCGGCAGTAGCGTGCACGAGCCGGTTCCTCGGGATCTGGAGCGACCGGCGAGCGTTCGGGGCGGCGGCGACGCCGAGCGTATCCCCAGACCCGGTGGCGGTCACATTGCTGCCCTGCGTGAGTGAATCGGCGGTTCCCGCCGCCTGAGTGTCCGGCCCGAAGTACTCCTTGTGCACCGACTTAGCAACGGGCGCGAGCTCCTGCTCGCCTTGCGGCGCCGGGACGGAGGCGGAATGGACCGCCGACGGCGGGACCCGCGGGTTCCCGCGGAGCGTGGGCTCCAGCGCCGCAAACGACGTCTTCTTCGAGCCCGAGTCGACGACGCCGTGCACGACCGCGGCTCCGACTGCGAGAGCCGCGGCGAGCGGCACCACCACGAGCACGAGCTTCCGCTTCCTCGACCTGTGCTTGCGCGGCGCAGGCGCGCCCTCGAGCACGCGTGCGCGTAGGCGCTCCGGCGCGACGGGGGGATTCGCCCGCAGCTCGGAGACGAGTGCCTCGTACCCGTCCAGTTCGCTCCCGTCAACTGCGGACATGGGACATCTCCTCTTCTAGTCGGCTCAAAGCCCGGCTGAGCCGGGTCGAACA
>DATFSG010000004.1:0-2413 GCA_035262765.1 Gaiellaceae bacterium
TCGCGTCAGCACCGTTCCGCCGTCACCGAACGTGATGCCGTCGAAGATGTCCTCCTCCAGGTCGCCGGTGATCTTGTCGACGTAGCCGACGACGTTGCCCTCGGCGTCGAAGACCGTCCATCCCTGCTCGATCACCCGCCACGCGACCGGATCTCCCTGGCTCACGTGCGCTCCGCCGCGAGTCTCGCGCCGAACGCGACCAGCGCAACTCCTGTGACAGCGTCGAGCACGCGCCTCACGCGGCCGCGGGCGAGCAGGCGGTGCGTCCGCGCGACGACGAGCGCGTACGTCGAGAGCCAGGCCAGCGTCATCGTCGAGAACAGGAGCCCGAGGCCGAGCAACTCGCCGAAGCCGCTGCCGAACTGCGGCAGGAGGCTCGTGAAGAAGATCGCCATCTTCGGATTCGCGAGGTTGCTGAGCAGGCCCTGGCGGAACCCGGCGCGCGAGCCGCGCGGCCGGCGCTCGTCCCGGCGTCCGCGCACGGCTGCGGCGAGCGCCTGCACGCCGAGCCAGACGAGATACGCGGCGCCGGCGATCCGCACGGCGACGAAGACCGGCTGCGACGCGGCGACGAGCGCGGCGACACCGGCGCTCGCGGCGAGCGTCCAGAGCGCCTGACCGACAGCGACACCCTGCGCGGTGCGCAGCCCGTTGCCGCGTCCACCGAGCGGCGTGTTCCGGATCGTGAGCGCCGTGTCCGGCCCCGGCGTGCAGATCACGAGCGCCGAAACGAGGACGAAGCCGATCACGAGCGCACCAGCGGCTTGTACTTGATCCGGTGCGGCTCGAGCGCGTCCGGCCCGCGCGTCTCCTTCATCCACGCGACGTAGTCGCCCCACGAGCCCTCGAACCAGATCGTCTCGCTGTTCCCCTCGAAGGCGAGGATGTGGGTCGCGACGCGGTCGAGGAACCAGCGATCGTGGGTGATCACGACTGCGCAGCCGGCGAACTCGAGCAGCGCCTCCTCGAGCGCGCGCAGCGTGTCGACGTCGAGGTCGTTGGTGGGCTCGTCGAGCAGGAGGACGTTGCCGCCCGAGCGCAGCAGCTTGGCGAGGTGGACGCGGTTCCGCTCGCCGCCGGAGAGGTCTGAGACGCGCTTCTGTTGATCGGAGCCTTTGAAGTTGAACCAGCTCACGTACTGGCGCGAGTTGACCTCTCGCTTGCCGAGCTCGATTGTGTCGTGCCCGCCCGAGATCTCCTTCCAGACGTTGTTCGCCGGGTCGAGGTCGGCGCGCGCCTGGTCGACGTACGCGAGCTCGACGGTGTCGCCGATGCGGAGCGTCCCGTCGTCGGCCTGCTCCTCGCCTGCGATCATCCGGAACAGCGTCGTCTTGCCGGCGCCGTTCGGGCCGACGACGCCGACGATGCCGGCCGGCGGCAGCGAGAAGGTGAGGTCGTCGACGAGGAGCCGGTCGCCGAAGCCCTTGCGCACGCCGTCGGCGTCGATCACGACGTCGCCGAGCCGTGGGCCGGGCGGGATGTGGATCTCGACCTTGTCGAGCTTCACGTTCTGCTCCTCGGCGAGCAGCTTCTCGTACGCGCCGAGCCGCGCCTTCGCCTTCGCGTGGCGGGCACGCGGGCTCGCGCGCACCCACTCGAGCTCGCGCGCAAGCGTGCGGCGGCGCGCCGACTCGGTCTTCTCCTCGTGAGCGAGCCGCTCCTGTTTCTGCTCGAGCCACGAGGAGTAGTTGCCCTGGAACGGAATTCCGCGGCCGCGGTCGAGCTCGAGGATCCAGCCGGCGACGTTGTCGAGGAAGTAGCGGTCGTGCGTCACGGCGACGACGGTGCCCTTGTAGTCCGCGAGGAAACGCTCGAGCCAGAGCACCGACTCGGCGTCGAGGTGGTTGGTCGGCTCGTCGAGCAGGAGCAGGTCGGGTGATGAGAGGAGCAGCCGGCAGAGCGCGACCCGGCGCCGCTCGCCGCCCGACAGCGTCTCGACGTCGCGGTCTCCCTCCGGCAGGCGGAGCGCGTCCATCGCGTGGTCGATCTTGTCGTCGAGCTGCCAGAGGTCGAGGCGGTCGATCGCGTCCTGCACCTTCGCCTGCTCGGCGAGCAGCGTGTCGTAGTCGGCGTCCGGCTCGGCGAAGGCAGCGCTGATCTCGTTGAAGCGGTCGAGCAGGTCGCGCAGCGGGCGGACGCCGTCCTCGACGTTGCCACGAACGTCCTTGGCCGGATCGAGCTCCGGCTCCTGCTCGAGCAGGCCGACGGTCGCGCCCGGTGCCAGCTCGGCGACGCCGGACGAGGGCTCGTCCCGGCCGGCCATGATCCGCAGGAGCGTCGACTTGCCGGCGCCGTTCGGGCCGAGCACGCCGATCTTCGCTCCCGGCAGGAACGAGAGCGAGATGTTGGCCAACACCTGCCGGTCCGGGCCGAAGAACTTGTCGGCCCGGTACATCGTGTAGATGTATTCGCC
>DATFSG010000005.1:0-6128 GCA_035262765.1 Gaiellaceae bacterium
GTCGAGGTCTGGGACGCCGCATCCGAGGAGAGGCTCGTCTTCGGCGTGCGAGCCGAACGCGCCCTCGACGCCTTCTACCACCCGTTCGCCCAGCTCGCTGCGTCGTTCGACGAGCTTGCTCCCGTCGCCGACGCGTGAGGATTCGAGCGCGCATGTTGCATGCAGGCCGCCGCATATTCCCGTCAGCCGGGGACAAATCAGCCCTGGATCAGCGGGGCGGCGGCCTGCCACAATCGCAACATGAGCAATGAGCTCGGTGAATTCCTCAAGTCCCGGCGGGCGCAGATCAAGCCCGAGGACGTCGGCTTCCGCTCCGGCCGCGGCCGGCGCGTCGAAGGACTGAGGCGCGAAGAGGTCGCGGCGCTGGCCTCCGTGAGCGTGGACTACGTCAAGCGGCTCGAGGCGGGAAAGATTCGGCCCTCCGACGCCGTGCTCGAGTCGCTTGCCCGCGCGCTCCAGCTCGACGTCGTCGAGCGCGCCCATCTCTTCTCCCTCGCCGGCCGGGCCTCGGCGCACGCGGTCGACCCTCTCGACGACGTCCGCCCGGGGCTGCTTCGCCTGCTCGCCGCCGTCGAGCCGCTGCCAGCTTTCGTGGTCGGGCCCTGGCTCGACCTCCTGGCCTGGAACCCGACGGCCTCGGCGTTGTTCTGCGGTTTCGAGCGGCGGGCGCCCGAGGAGCGGAACATGGCGCGCCTCATCTTCCTCGACCCCGCGATCCAGAAGATCTTCTGTACACCCGACTGGGACGGGGCCGGCCTCGTCGCGGCGCTCCGTGTCAGGTACGACGAGAGCCCACCTGAGGCGCGGCCCGAGGCGCTCATCGCCGAGCTCATCGAGCGCTCGCCGCGCTTCCGGCAGCTCTGGGAGGAGCACGGCGTCGTGAAGAGGATGAGCGGCCGCAAGACGTTCAACCACCCGGAGGTCGGCGAGATCCAGCTCGACTGGGAACGGTTGAGCGTTCCCGACGCGGGCGGACAGGTGTTGATGGTCTACAGCGCCGAGCCCGGCACTCAAGGCGCAACGGCGCTGACCCTGCTCGCAACCCTCGCCGCCACGGCGGCGCAACCCGGCTGACGACGGTTCTCGTAGATCTGAAGAGATGGACCAGGCCACCCTCAGCTGCGCACTGCCCTCAGACGAGCGCGTGCGCCTCGATCCGCAGCGGGCAAGCGACCACATCGACCGGCTCTTTCGGGCGGCTTGGGCGCTGTCCGGCTCGCGACAGGACGCCGAGGATCTCGTACAGGAGACGTACGCCCGGGTGCTGGCGAAGCCCCGCTTCCTGCGCAGCGAGGATGACCTCGGCTATCTGCTGCGGACGCTCCGGAACACGTTCCTGAATCAGAAGCGCATGCTGAACCGCCGGCTCCAGACCGCGCCGCTCCCCGAGGAGCTCGACGCCGTCGCCGACCCGCACGCGATCGACCCGGCGACTGCGGTCGAGGCCGGCGAGGTCTATGAGGCCGTCGCCGACCTCCCCGCCGACTATCGCGACGTGCTCGTCGCGGTGGACGTCACCGGGCTCTCGTACAAGGAGGCTGCTCGGGCCCTGCGGATTCCCGAGGGGACGGTGATGAGTCGCCTCTACCGCGCTCGCCAGCAAGTGGTGCGGCGCGTCGAAGGCGGTTCCGAGTGAGTGAGCCGGATCAGCCCGCGCGAACCGGGCCGACGAGCACCTTCTCGCCCGATGAGGCCTGGTTGCCGTCCGTCTGCTCGCGCGTGACGGTCAGCACCGTGAAGCTCACGGGCGAGACCCCGGCCCAGAGCGTCACGTTCCGTCCGTCGTTGAACGTCCCGATGGGCACGAGCACGCCGGCCGAGTTCTTCAGCCAGGCCTCGTAGTAGCGGTCACCCGCGAGCCGGGGAAGCCCGGTGGCGTGGAGGTGGATCCGCCACCCGGAGGGCGTCTTCGTCAGCGATGCCTCGCCGATGGCCTGAGGCGCGAGCGGCGTAGGCGCGAGGGCTGCCTGGAAGCGGGTGCCGTGCGAGCCCAAGCTCGCGACCGTGACACCGATCGCCGCGGCCACCACCACGGCCGCCGCCGCGCCGGCGAGCGCGAGGCGTCGCGGAGTGCGGCTCGTGCGCGGGGATCGTTGCGCCTCGAGGCGCGCCCGCAGGCCGGCCGGCGCTTCGACTTCGTCTCCAGCGCCGCGTAGCAGCGCGACCGCCCGTTCTTGCTCCGCGAGTCGGTCGGCCAAGGCCGGAGACGCCTCGACGGCCGCCTCGAGCGAGGCCTGGCGCTCCGGCGAGACGGACCCGTCCGCGAGCGCCGCGAGCTCGGCGACCCCGCGAGCGTCGGCGTCCTCCCCGCGGCCGCGTCTCATCCGCATGACGGACTCCAAGGTACCGCGCGCCAGGAACACCTTTGCGTGCTCATGACTTCAAGGACACCGCCAATCGCCCCGTATTCCCGGGAATAGACGCACGCCGGCGGGGTCTCTAGGCAGCGGGGGGTCATCAACTCGGAAAGGACGGACATGACGAACCTTCTACTCACGAAGGACGCGATCGGGGCGAGGCGCCTCCTGTGGGGAGTGGCCGCAACCATTGCGGTCGTAGCCGCAATCTTCCCGGCGCAGGGAGCCGCGGCGGTGAAGCGGCACCACCATCGCCACCACCAGGTCCAGCACCCGCATGCGCAGCTCGCGCACCGCACACTGGACGTGCAGGGGACCGCCGGGAACGACGCGATCGCTCTTCGGCTTGCGGCGGGCAACCCCGCCGTGATCCAGGTCGACCTCGGCGACAACGGCTCGGCCGACTTCAGCTTCCAGAGAGCGAAGATCGGGAGGATCACGGTCGAGGGGCGCGGCGGCGATGACCGGATCCGCATCGACGACACGAACGGCACATTCACCGACACCATCCCCACCCGGATCGACGGGGGCGCCGGCAACGACACGATCACCGGCGGCGTCGGTGCGGAGACGCTGAACGGCGGTCCCGGCAACGACTCGATCGACGGGAAGGCCGGCAACGACGTCTCTGACCTCGGCCCCGGCGACGACTCCTTCGTCTGGGATCCGGGCGACGGCAGCGACACGATCGAGGGCGGCGGCGGCACGGACACGATGGTGTTCGACGGCGCCGCGGCCTCCGAGACTGTCGACCTGTCGGCGAACGGAGACCGGCTGATCTTCTCCCGCAGCCCCGCGAACATCACGATGAACACGCACAGCGTCGAGCACGTGGACTTCAACGCTCTCGGCGGCGCCGACTCGGTCACGGTCAACAACCTGGCCGGCACCGGCGTCACCAACGTCAACCTCGACCTCGCGGGAACGCTCGGCGGCAGCACGGGCGATGGCCAGACCGACCGCGTGACCGTAGTCGGCACGCCCGGAAACGACGCCATCACCGCCGCCGGCGACACCTCTGGCTACACGGTGTCCGGACTTCCGGCGCAGGTCACGGTTCAGCATCAGGAGCCGACCGACCAGCTCTTCGTCCTGGGCGTCGGCGGTGACGACAACATCTCCGCCACCGGTCTTGCCGCAGGAGCGGTCAGCGAGTTCCTCAACGGTGGAGACGGCAACGACACGATCGCCGGTGGCCCGGGCGTCGAAACGCTCATCGGTGGCAACGGCAGCGACTCGATCGACGGCAACGGCGGTAACGACCTCGCGTCTCTCGGCGCGGGCAGTGACACGTTCGTCTGGGATCCGGGCGACGGCAGCGACACGATCGAGGGCGACGACGGCCAGGACACGCTGGTGTTCAACGGCGCCGCCGCCGCGGAGACGGTCCAGCTGTCGGCGAACGGTGACCGGCTGAAGTTCTTCCGCAATCCGGGGAACATCACGATGGACACCCACGGAGTCGAGCGGGTGGCCTTCAACGCGCTCGGCGGCGCCGACGCCATCACGGTCGGCGACCTCACCGGCACCGACGTCAGCGACGTCGACCTCAACCTCGCCGGCACTCTGGGCGGCGCCACGGGCGACGGCCAGAGCGACCACGTGGAGGTGGACGGCACCGACGGGAACGATGCTCTCACCGTCGCAGGCAATGCCGACGACGTGAGCGTGACCGGTCTGACCGCGGCGGTCGACATTCAGCACGCAGAGCCCGCCGATTCCCTCGACCTCGAGACCTTCGACGGCATCAACACGCTGGCCTCGAGCGGACTGGCTGCGGGCACGCTGCAGCTGCTCTTCAACGGCGTTCTCGTTCCGTAGGACGACCCGTTCGAACGCGGTTGCGGGGGCCTCGCCGGGGTCCCCGCACCGCAACAGTGCATCCTGTGCTGGTGTCGACGAGCGACGAGACGATCCAGATCGGGCGACGCAGCGTCCGGCTGACGCATCCCGAGCGCGTCCTCTACCCCCGCGACGGCGTCACGAAAGGCGACCTGGCGCAGTACTACCTCGCGATAGGGGACACGATCGTTCCGCACCTCCGCGACCGGCCGTTCACCTTGAAGCGGTACCCGCACGGCATTGACGGCCAGGCGTACTTCCACAAGCAGGCGCCGAAGGGCAAGCCGGACTGGCTGCCGACACGGCAGTTTCGAACCTGGCCGCGAGAGGGTGAGTCGCGGCTCGTCGACTTCACGCTCGTCAACGAGACCGCCGCGCTCGTCTGGATGGTGCAGATGAACTGCATCGACATGAATGCGTGGTACTCGCGCGTGGACAAGTCCGACCGCCCGGACTACGTCGTCTTCGACCTCGATCCGCCGGAGTCGCGCAACGGCTTCGCCGAGGCGATCCAGGTCGCGCACCTGATCCGCGAGGCGCTCGAGGAGCTCGGGCTCCGCTCCTATCCCAAGACGAGCGGCGCCGACGGCATCCACGTGCTCGTGCCGATCGCCCGCCGCTCGACGTACAAGGAGACGTACGAGCTCGCGGAACGCGTGTCCCGCGGGCTCGAGGCCGGCAACCCCGGCCTCGTCACCACCGAGTGGCTGAAGAAGAAGCGCCGCGGTGTCCTCGTCGACCACCGCCAGAACGGGCACGGGAAGACGATCGCCTCGGCGTACTCCGTCCGGCCGAAGCCGGGCGCGCCGGTCTCGACGCCGCTGCGCTGGGAGGAGCTCGGCGAGAAGGTGCGGCCGCGCGACTTCGGCAGGCGCGAGGCGCTGCAGCGGGTGGAGAAGCACGGCGACCTGTTCGAGCCGGTGCTCCACGGCGGCCAGGCGCTCGGACCGGCTCTGCGCCGGCTGCGCGAGGACTAGCGCGAGAATGGTGCGATGGCATCCGTCGAGCTGAGAGCGTTCGTCCGCGCGAACCTGCCCGAGCCGCCCGCCCGCGTGCTCGAGGTCGGCGCGGGAGCGGGTCGTCTGGCGGAAGCGCTACGCGCGGCCGGCTACGACGTGCTGGCCATCGACCCGGAGCCGAAGAGCGAGGACGTCCGCGCCGTCGCCCTCGCCGATCTCGACGAGCCCGCCGGCTCGTTCGCGGCGGCAGTCGCGATCGTCTCCCTCCACCACGTCGATCCGCTCGAGGAGTCCTGCCGCCGGCTGGGCGAGCTCGTCGAGCCGCGCGGAACGCTCGTGATCGACGAGTTCGACGCCGGCGCCTTCGACCTCGGTGCCGCCACCTGGTGGCTCGAGCAGCGCGCCGCGATCGGCGAGGTGCAGCCGCAGACGGCCGAGGAGCTCGTGGCGGATCACCGCGAGCACCTGCATCCCCTGGAACGGATCGTCGCGGCGCTCGAGCCGCACTTCGAGCTCGGCGCGCCCGTGCGCGGCGCCTGGCTCCACCGCTGGAACCTCGGCGACTCGCTGCGCCCGGTCGAGGAGGACGCAATCGCCCGCGGCCAGGTCAGCGCCGTCGGCGCGCGGCTCGTCGGCCGGCGCCGCAGCTAGCCCGCAGCCAGCCTGAGCTCGGCGGTGTGCGTGGCGCCGAGGCGCTGGTACTTCAGGTGGACAACGTCCCCGGCCTTCATCGTGAGCGTCTTGACGACGAGGGCGTCGGCGCTCGCGACCGGCTCCCCGTCGATTTCGACGATGACGTCGCCCGGTCGGAGCCCGGCGTCCGCCGCCGGCCCGCCTGCGGTCACGGCCTGGACGTACAGGCCCGGCGATCCGCCCGCGGTCCGCGGAGCGATCGGCTGGAGCTGCATGCCGAAACTCGGCCGCGAGACCGTGCCGTGCTCGATCAGCTCGTCGGCGATGCCCTTGGCGA
>DATFSG010000006.1:0-14563 GCA_035262765.1 Gaiellaceae bacterium
GCTCTCCCGCAACTTCCTCATGTCGGTTTCGCACGAGCTACGGACGCCGCTGACCGCGATCCGCGGCCACGTCTCCGCCCTGCGAGAGGGCGTCCTGGAGGACGAGGCGTCGCGGAACAGGTCGCTCGAAGTCGTCTCGGAAGAGGCGCTGCGGCTCGAGCGTCTCGTCGGCGACGTCCTCGACCTCGCCAAGCTCGACGCGCGTCGCTTCGCCGTGCTGCACGAGGAGGTCGACATGCGAGCACTCTGCGAGCGCGCCTACGCGACGTTCGCCGAAGAGGCGAAGGCCCGCGGCATCGAGTACGACCTCGCGCTGGGGGAGGGGGCCGTGCTGATCACCGACGGCGACCGGGTGCTGCAGATCGTCACGAACCTGCTCGCGAACGCCCTCCACTGGACGCCGGAGGGCGGACGCGTCGATCTCGGCCTCGGCACGGACAACGGCGAGGTGAAGGTGGCCGTCGCGGACACGGGCCCGGGGATCGCGCCGGAGGCCGAGGAGCGGATCTTCAGGCCGTTCTGGTCCGGCGACGACGGCGGCACGGGCCTCGGCCTGACGATCGCGCGGGAGCTCGCCCTCGCCCTCGGCGGCCGGCTCGAGCTGCACAGCGAGCTCGGCCACGGCAGCCGCTTCGTGCTGGTGCTACCCGTTCAGTCTCAGCCGGCCTGACGCTGGCCCAGGCTGTAGACCGTCGCGCCGTCGCGCGTCAGTCCGTCCTCGAGCCGCGCGAGCCGCTCTTCGACGCTGCGCCAGCCGGAGGCGATCAGATCGACGAGCAGCGCAAGGTCGTCGACCCGGGCATGCCGCTCGGTGAGGATGTCGCCCTCGATCCGCTCGAGCCGGCGGATGACCTGGTTCGTCAGGCCTCGCATCTCGGCGAGGTGACGAGCGCTCGGCCGGAAGTGCTGGCGGAGCCCGTCCTGGATCGCCTCGGGCAGGCCCGCCTCGAAGCGGGCGGTTGTCGCGGCGAGGGACTCGACGGCGTGGCGCGCACGCTCCAGCGTCGCGTCGAACGCGGCCGGGTCCGTACGGCCGGCGGCTGCGTCCTCGATCCGCTGCTGCGCGCGGGCGATCGCGTCCATGTCCACGGGGGCGACGGTACAACTGGCATCGGATGGACCTTTCGGAGCTGGAGTACGAGCTACCGGCGGAGCTGATCGCGCAGCATCCCGCCGATCGGCGCGACGCGTCGCGGCTGCTGGTCTACGAGCGCGCGACCGGCGCAGTCCGTCACCGCACGTTCGAGCAGCTGCCGGACGAGCTCGCCGGGGAGCTCGTGGTCGTCAACGACACGAAGGTCGTGCCGGCGAGGATCCCCATCGAGTCGCCGCGCGGCGAGGTGCTCCTCCTCGAGCGTCGCGAGGACGGGACGTGGGACGCGCTCGCGCGGCCGACACGGCGGCTGCGAGCAGGTCGCCGATACGGGCCGGTCGAGCTGCTCGAGCATCTCGGCGAGGGGCGCTGGCACCTGCGCCTCGACGGCGAGCCGGCCGGCGAGACGCCCCTGCCGCCGTACATCACGGAGCCGCTCGGCGATCCCTCGCGCTACCAGACGGTCTACGCGCGCCAGGTCGGCTCGGCGGCGGCGCCAACGGCGGGCCTGCACTTCACGCCGGAGCTGCTCGCGCGGCTCGACCCCGTGCGCGTCACGCTCCATATCGGGCTCGACACCTTCCGGCCGGTGACCGAGGAGCGGCTCGAGGAGCACCGGATCCACGGCGAGCGCTACGAGGTCGAGCCGGAGGCGTGGGAACGGATCCAGGCGGCGGAACGCGTGCTCGCCGTCGGTACCACGACGGTGCGCGTGCTCGAGACGCTCGCGGGCGGCGGGCCGCTCGCCGGCCGCACCGAGCTGTTCGTCACGCCGGGCTTCGAGTTCCGGCGCGTCGACGCGCTCCTGACGAACTTCCACCTGCCGCGCTCGACGCTCCTCGCCCTCGTCATGGCCTTCGCGGGAGTCGAGGAGACGCGACGCCTATACCGGCTCGCCGTCGAGGAGCAGTACCGCTTCTACTCCTTCGGCGACGCGATGCTGATCCTGTGAGACCGAGGAGCGCGAATGAGTGGCGGGACTTCTGGCGCGACGGCGGCGAGCAGGAGCTGCATGCGCAGCTCGAGGAGTTCGCGCCGTACTCCGTCCGAATCGCCACGTTGCTCGGCAGCAACGCGCCCGAGCGGGCGCTCGTCGCCGAGCTCGGCCGGATCCGCGAGCACGAGCTGAACGCCGCGAGTGATCCGGCCCGCGACGCAGAGGTCGCCTCGCGCGTCTACGGCTGGTTCGAGAGCGCTTCGCTCGCGCGCTCGAACGCCTCGCGGACGTCCGCTTCGAGCAGCTCGATCAGCGACGTGTGACGAAGCGTCGCCCAGACGAACTCCCGCGAGCCGCAGCGGTGGACGTAACGGTCGTCGAGGATCTCGCCGAGGTGCCGGCCGCGCCGGTGCTCGCGGCGGATGTACGACACGAGCCGCTCCTCCCGGAACGGCCGCCTGCCCACGAAGTCGTACGGCGTGCGTGCGAGCGGGTCCGAGTACGCCACCAAGAGCGACTACCCGTTTGGGTCAAGGAGTAACGGGGTGCACCCGTCTACGCTCACCCTGTGAGCGAGAGCTTCACCGTCACGGCCCGGGACGGCGCCGCGCGCGCCGGCGTACTCCGCACTGCGCATGGCGAGGTGCGGACTCCCGCGTTCATGCCGGTTGGGACGAAGGCGACGGTGAAGTCCGTGGATCCGGACGAGTTGCACGCGCTCGGTGCCGAGATCGTGCTTGGGAACGCCTACCACCTTCATTTCCGCCCGGGCGAGGAGCTGATCGCCGAGCTCGGTGGGCTGCACTCGTTCATGGGCTGGGACGGCGCGATCCTCACCGACTCCGGTGGCTTTCAGGTCTTCTCCCTGCGCGACACCCTGCTCGCGGCCGACGATGACGGAGTCACGTTCCGGTCCGTCTACGACGGCAAGCCCGAGCGCTTCACTCCCGAGCTGTCGGCTCGGGTGCAGGAGCAGCTCGGCTCGGACGTCGCCATGTGCCTCGACATCTGCCTGCCTGCGGGCGCGCCTCGCCCCGAACTCGAGGAGGCGGTGCGCCGGACGTCGGCTTGGGCCGAGCGCCAGCGCGACCTGCCGCGCGCGCCGGGCCAGCTCCGCTTCGCGATCACTCAGGGCGGCTTGGACGGTGAACTGCGGTGTCGCTCGTCCGAGGATCTGGTGCCGTTGGACTTCGACGGCTACGCGATCGGCGGGCTCAGCGTGGGGGAGCACCGCGAGCCGATGTTCGACGCGACGACCGAGGCCGCGGCCTTCCTGCCCGAGGAGAAGCCTCGTTATTTCATGGGCATCGGCGACCCGGAGGGCGTGCTCGAGGTGATCGCCCGCGGCGTCGACATGTTCGATTGCGTCCTGCCGACGCGCACCGCGCGCACCGGGAGCGCCCTCACGAGCGAGGGGCGGCTCAACCTGCGCAACGCCCGCTTCGCCCGCGACGAGCGCCCTCTCGAGGACGGTTGCTCGTGCCCGGCCTGCTCTCGCTTCAGCCGCGCGTACATCCGGCACCTCCTCAACCAGCACGAGATCCTCGGGCTGCGGCTGCTCAGTCTGCATAATTTGCGCTTCCTGCTCGACCTCGTCGCCGCGGCGCGACAGGCCATCGAGCGCGGCGAGTTCCTCACCTGGAAGGACGAGGCGCTCCTACGAGCGAAGGGAGTCGACGAGTGATGATCGGAGCGAGCGGCGGTGGGTCACCCATCATCTTCATCCTGCTCATCGGCTTCGGGGTGGTCTATTTCCTCTTCGTCCGGCCGCAGAAGAAGAAGCAGTCGAAACAGCAGCAGATGGTCAACGAGCTGCGCGTCGGCGACGAGGTGCTCACCGCCGGCGGGATCTACGGCACGATCTCGCAGCTCGACGAGGACGAGGTCACAGTCGAGATCGCGCCCAAGACCGAGGTGCGGGTCGCCCGGCGCGCGATCGCAGGCGTGATGACCGAGCCGGAGGAAGAAGAAGAGGAAGACGAGCCGGAAGCCGACGAGGCCGCCGAGTCCGAGGAGCACGAGGCGTCGCACGACGACGAAGGCGCCGAGGCCCAGCCATCGAATGAGGAGAACCGCGGCTAACCTGTCCGCGCTCAAAAGGATCCTTCGTGAGAGAACGTCGCAACTACCTCCTGATCATCGGCGCGATCTGCGTGTTGCTCGTCGGCGCGCTGTTCCTGGCTGTCCCCGGCTCACCGGCCTACAAGGCGCCGGTCAAAGGCCTCGACCTACAGGGCGGCCTCGAGGTCGTGCTGCAGGCGGTGCCGACGTCGCCGAAGCAGCCGGTGAACTCGGCAGGGATGCAGACCGCTCAGCAGGTCATGACCAACCGCGTCAACCACCTCGGCACGACGTCGCCGAACATCGCGATCCAGGGTGGGAACCAGATGGTGATTCAGCTCGCCGGCGTCAAGGACCCGAACAAGGCCGCGAAGATCATCGGCACCACCGGCCAGCTGCAGATGTTCGACTTCGAGCCGAGCCTCGAGCCGCCGACCGTGCAGGGGACCGGAATCTCGGCCCAGCCCGCCCCGCTGCCGTCGCTCTACAGCCTGCTCACTGCGGTGAAGAAGGAGGCGAGCAAGGGCACGCCCCAGGGCTACTTCCTCTTCCAGACCATCAAGAAGCCGATCAAGAGCAAGGTCAAGGACAAGACGGTCACGAAGTTCCAGACGATCCACAAGGTCTTGAACCCCACGCTGCCCTTCGGCGCTCCTGACCTCAAGCAGCTGCTGCTGCCGTACAAGGATGGGAAGCAGCCGCCGAACACGCAGATCCTGAAGGTGCCGGCGAACCGCGAGCCGGTGTGGTGCAAGAGCGCCTGCATCGGCGCCGGCCGCAATGGCACCTCGAAGGACGGCAAGTACTGGTACCTGTTCAAGTACACGCCGCCGGTCACGCTGCCGAATGGCACCGTCGTTCATCCGGACGGGCCGCCCGAGATCACCGGCAAGGATCTCGTCGAGTCGGGCATCCAGGCCACGACCGATCAGACCACCGGCGGCCCGATCGTGCAGCTGCAGTTCACCGGCCACGGCGGCAAGGAATTCCAGGCGATCACGAAGGCGGAGTACAACCGCGGCCGCTTCAACGCGGGCCAGGCGGGCCAGCTGAGCACCAGCGACACGAACACCATCAACCAGTACGCCGGCCACAACGCGATCGTCCTCGACGGGCAGCTGAGGTCGACGCCGTACATCGACTACACCGACGGGCAGCTGAGCGAAGGAATTGCCGGCGGTTCAGGCGTGATCCAGACCCCGACGGCCAGCGGGGCGAGCCAGCTCGCGTTCGTCCTGAAGAGCGGTTCGCTGCCGTACACGTTCAAGCAGCTCTCGCAGACCACCGTCACGGCGACGCTCGGGAAGAGCTCGCTCCACGAGGCGATCCTGGCCGCGATCGCGGGCCTGACCGTTGTCGCGATCTTCCTGCTCGTCCTCTACCGCTTCCTCGGCCTCGTCGCGGTCTTCGGCCTCGCCGTCTACGCGCTCCTCTACTACGCGGCGATCCTCCTGTTCAACGTCACGCTGACGCTGCCGGGCTTCGCCGGCCTGATCCTCACGATCGGCGTCGCGGCCGACGCGAACGTCGTCGTGTTCGAACGCATCAAGGAAGAGGTGCGCGCCGGGCGCTCGGTGCGCGCGGCCGTCTCGGCCGGCTACGGCAAGGGCTTCCACACGATTCTCGACGCGAACGTCGTGACCATGATCACTGCGCTCGTCATCTTCCTGGTGGCGACCGCGGACGTGAAGGGCTTCGCTCTCATGCTCCTGATCGGCACCGTGATCTCGCTGCTCACGGCGGTAGCCGCGACGCGCGCGCTGCTCGGCCTGCTCAGCGGCTTCAAGTGGTTCGACAGCCCGCGCTTCATGGGCGCGCAGGGCCAGCAGACCGCGAAGTGGCTGCAGATCGACTTCATGGGGAAGCGCAAGACGTGGTTCGCGATCTCGGGCGCGATCATCGTCGCCGGCCTGATCTCGCTCGGTGCTCAGGGCCTCAATCTCGGGATCGACTTCAAGGGCGGGACGCAGTTCACCTTCTTTACGCACCAGCCGTACTCGCAGGCGCAGGTCCAGTCATTCATGGCCAAGCAGGGCCAGCCCGACGCCGTCGTCCAGGGCAAGGGCAAGACCGTCAACGGCGGCAACAAGGACTGGCAGGTCCGCACGAAGTCGCTTGACAGGACCGAGTCGACCCAGCTGGCGCAGGCCCTCAAGAGCGATCTCGGCACGTACGGAGGCGGATCGCAGAACGTCTCGGGGACGTTCGGCCACCAGATAGCTGTCGCCGCGATCTACGCGATCATCGTCTCGCTGCTCCTGATCACGATCTACATCGCGCTGAGGTTCGACCTCAAGTTCGCGGTCCCGGTGATCCTCGCGATGGTGCACGACATCCTGATCACGATCGGCGTCTACTCGCTGGTCGGGAAGGAGGTCACGGTCGACACCGTGGCCGCGGTCCTCACCGTGCTGGGTTACTCGATCTACGACACGATCATCATCTTCGACCGCATCCGCGAGAACGTCCCGCTCATGCGTCGCTCGCCGTTCGCCACCATCGCCAACGTCTCGCTGTGGGAGACGATCAGGCGCTCGCTGGCCACGACGTTCATCACGCTGCTGCCGATCATCTGCCTGCTGATCTTCGGCGGCGCGACGCTCAAGGACTTCGCCTTCGCGCTGATCGTCGGCGTCATCTCCGGTGCCTACTCCTCGATCTTCATCGCTGCGCCGCTGCTCACGATGTGGAAGGAGCGCGAGCCGGAGTACGCGCGCCGGAAGAAGGCCGCCGAGCAGGAGGGTGATGACCCGGACGGCGGCACGCCGGCCCGCCGCAGGCCGTGGCGGCCCAAGGGCGGCCCCGCGCTCGATCCGGGCACGCTGGCCCTGGAGGAGTCGGAGGCGGCGCTCGCCGCCGAGCCGACGCCGGGCTTGCTCCCGCCGACGCCGTCGACCGAGCCCGCCACCGCCAGCGCTCGCCGCGAGAAGCGGCAGCAGCGGCGGCGTTCGAGGCCGCATGGCCGCTCGCGGTAGCAGCCGCGTACTCCTCGACACGTTCGAGGAGCTTCTCGCCGAGCTGCCGAGCCGCGTGCGCGGCAGCCGGGAGCGCTTCTCGGAGACTGCTCTCTCGGCGCTGCGCGCGATCTCCGACGAGCTCAACCTCGTGACACGCGACGAGCTCGAGGAGCTCGAGCTCAGGGTCGCCCAGCTCGAGCACCGGCTGAAGCTGCTCGAAGGCCCGCCGGACCTTCCGCCCGCGGCCTAGCTCTCGCTCTCAGACCCGAAGCGGTTCACCGTCGCCGCGAGGAACGTCTCCGCGTCGTAGACGATGAACGCGCACAGCGCGGCGAGCGGCAGCTCGCCTAGGACGGCCTCCGCGACCGCCTCCCATCTCTCGCCGCCTCCCTGGGACGTGACGATGTCGAACCAGGCGTCGCAGACCAGCATCGTGCCGGCGACCGCGGCGAACGCGACGAGCCACGGCGAACGGCGGACGGCCGCCCACGCCATTGCCGCGAACGCGGCGGCAAGCGCGATATCGAAGCCCACCCAGGCGAGGTCGTAGTGGTCGGTGACATGGCGCGAGGGCAGCGTGAACGTGAGGTAGAGGCTCCAGGGCACGAGCCCGATCGCGATCAGCCCGAGCAGCAGCGTCACCCAGCGCGCCGGCCGGATCCGGATGCCCTCGTCGAGCTCCTCCTCGAGGAGTCGCTCTCCCGAATCCCTCATCCCCACGTTGTACCCTGCGCGCGTGATTTTGCGTCTGCCCAAGGCGGAGAAGCTGCTGGCGTGGAGCGCCGCGCTCGTCGGCGTGCTCGGGGTCGTGTCCGGGGTGACGCCGGAGATGGCGGACCGCCTGAAGATCGTCCGTGGCGTCCTGCCGCCCGGCTGGCCCGAAGCCGCGCGCATCCTCACCGTGGCCCTCGCCATCGGGTTGATCTGGCTCTCGTTCTCGCTGGCCAAGCGGCGGCGGCGGGCCTGGCAGCTCGCAATCGTGGTGGTCATCGCGTCGGCCGTCGCGCATCTCGCGAAGGGGCTCGACTTCGAGGAGGCGGCGATCTCGCTGGCCTTGCTCGTGGCCCTCGTCCACTGGCGGCGGCGCTTCGACGTGCCAGGCGACCCGGCGAGCGTCCGACCGCTGCTCGGCCTCGGCGCAGCCCTCGTGGCCATCGCGGCCTTCGCCGGCGGGACGGAGTGGCGCGGCATCGAGCTGCCGCACCGCGTCGGCGACGGGCTCGTCGGCCTCGGTGTCGCTCTGGGCTTCCTCGCGCTCTACTTCTGGCTGCGGCCGTTCGGGCATGCCGTCGCGCAGACGATGGAGGAGCGCTGGATGGCGCGCAGGCTGGTGGACGCCTACGGGAGCGACAGCCTCTCCTTCTTTGCCCTGCGACGCGACAAGAGCTACCTCTTCTCGCCGTCGCGGCGTGCGTTCCTCGCCTACCGCGTCGTGGCGGGGACGGCGCTCGTCAGCGGCGATCCGGTCGGGGACGAGGCGGAGATCGACGCGCTGCTCGCGGAGCTGCGACGGGTCGTGCGCGCGTGCGGGTGGCGGCTCGCGGTCGTCGGGGCGTCAGATGCTCACCTCGACCGCTACCGGGCGCTCGGGCTCAAGCCCGTGTCGATCGGGGAGGAGGCGGTGCTCCGGCCGGGCGAGTTCTCGCTCGAGGGGCGTGCGATTCGCAAGGTGCGGCAGTCGGTCTCCCGGCTGCGCAAGGCCGGGTACTCGTTCCGCATCGTGCCGGCCGACGACGTCCAGCCCCCGCTCGAGAGCGAGCTCGAGGACGTCTCGGCCTCGTGGCGGCGCGGCGAGCCGGAGCGCGGCTTCTCGATGGCGATCGACGACCTCTACATCCCTGGCACCGTGCTCGCCGTCGCGGAGGACGCCGAGGGCTCGGTCGGCGGCTTCCTCCATCTCGTGCCTTCGCCGGCCGGTGGCGGCTGGTCGCTGAGTGCGATGCGCCGCCGCCCGGGTGCGCCGAACGGCCTGACCGAGTTCCTCGTGGTCGAGGCGCTGGCGTGGGCGCGGGAAACCGGGGCGAGCGAGCTCTCCCTCAACTTCTGCGCGCTGACGGACTTCCTCTCGCCCGACCGCTGCGGGACGCCGGTCCGGCGGGTCGTGCGCTGGGGGCTCCTGCGCGCCGACGACGTCTTCCAGCTCGAGCGGCTCTACTCGTTCAACCGGAAGTTCTTCCCGGAATGGCGGCGCCGCTACATCTGCGTCGAGCGCCTGACGGATCTGCCGGCGGTCGGGCTCGCGTATCTCCATGCCGAGTCGCTGCTCGTGCCGCCCGGCCCGTGGACGCGCCGGCGCGAGAGCCGTCGCCGGGTGGCCTCCGGCAGCCCCGCCGCGTAGCCTTTCGGCCATGAGCACGAAGAGCACGACTCGCAGCATCAGCCGCCTGTCGGAGATCGCGCAGGTGATGGTGAAGCACGGCTTCGGCTACTTCCTCGAGGCGCACAAGCTGAGCGACCTCCTGCCCGGCCGCTCGGCCGAAGACCGCCTCGCCGGCGTGGCCGCCGAGCACGGCGCCTCGTCCGCGCGCGGCCAGCACCTGCGGGAGGTGCTCGACGAGCTCGGGCCGACGTTCGTGAAGTTCGGGCAGCTCCTCTCCACGCGCCCCGACGTCGTGCCGCCCGACATCATCGTCGAGCTGCGCGGGCTGCAGGACGACGTGCGGCCATTCCCGTTCGAGCAGGCCGAGCGCGTGATCGAGGAGGAGCTCGGGAACACGCTCGAGCGGCTGTTCCTCGACTTCGAGCCGGCGCCGGTGGCGGCTGCCTCGATCGGTCAGGTCCACCGCGCGACCCTGCCGAACGGACGCCGCGTCGCAGTCAAGGTGCAGCGTCCGGGTGCGCCGCAGAAGATCGAGGCCGACCTCGGCCTCCTCTACCAGGCAGCGCGGCTCGCTCGCGAGCGGATCCGGGCGCTCGACTTCGTGGACACGCGCCAGCTCGTGGACGAGTTCGCGCGCTCCATCCGCAAGGAGCTCGACTACCGCCAGGAGGCGCGGAACGCGCAGGCCTTCCATCGCCACTTCGCGGGCCACCCGCACGTCCGCGTGCCGAAGGTCTACTGGCAGTACACGCGGCCTCGCGTCCTGACGCTGGAGTGGATCGACGGGATCCAGCTCGCGGACGTCGACCTGGTCACGACGACCATGGAGGAGCGCCGCGAGATCGCGTACCGGGTCACCGAGGCCTGGATGACGATGATCTTCCGGCACGGCTTCTTCCACGGCGACCCGCATCCCGCGAACATCCTGCTGCCGGTCGAGGCGGGGTCGATCGGCCTCGTCGACTTCGGCGCTGTCGGGACGCTTACCGACGACGACATGTCGAAGCTGACCGGTCTCTTCATCGACGCCGCGAACGAGAACATCGACGCGTTGCCGAAGCGGCTGGCCGACCTCGGCGTCCGTTATCCGAAGGACCGGGAGGGCGAGTTCCTCGCCGAGCTGCGCGAGCTCTACTACCGCTACTACGGCGCGAGCCTCAACGAGATCGACCCGATCCAGGTGATCCGGGAGGGCTTCCAGCTCATCTACTCGATGAACCTGCACCTGCCTGCGCGCTTCCTGCTCCTCGACCGCACGATCGCCACGCTGGGCTCGGTCGGCGCCGAGCTCTATCCCGACTTCAACGTGTTCGAGGTCGCGAAGCCGTACGCCCGCGACCTGATGCTTGAGCGGTTCGCGCCCCACCGCGTCGCGCACCGCGCGCGCCGGGAGGCGATCCGGTACGCGCAGGTGGTCGCCGAGGCGCCGCACCAGTTCCACGACTTCATGGAGGAGATCCGGGACGGCCAGATCGAGGTCGGCTTCGTGCACAAGGGGCTCGACGACCTGCTGGCGAAGCTCGACACGCTCTTCAACCGGCTCGTGGTCGCGCTCATCGTGGTGGGCGGGCTGATCGGCTCGGGCATCATCGGGCTCTTCGCGACGACCGGGCCACAGGTGTTCGGCATCAACATCATCTCGATGCTCGGCTTCTGTCTTTCCGCCGTGCTCGGGATCTGGCTCCTGTGGGGCGTGGTCCGCTCCGGCCGGCTGTAGACCGTTCGTCACGCTTTCGCGCGAAAGGACATCTGGCGCGGCGTCAGTGCTGCCCCTAGCCTCGGTGTCATGAGAGCACTGCTCCTCGCCGAGCCCGAACCGGCCGTCCGGGGCTTCCTCGAGCGCCAGCTCCGCAACGACGGGTTCGACGTCGTCTCCTGCGAGCGCGCCGAGCAGCTGCCGCGGGCGGCGGATCCCGACGTGCTCGTGCTCGGGGACGCGGAGGCGCTCGACCGCGGCGTCGTTCCCGACTGCCCGGTGATCGTGCTCGGCGGCTCCGATCCGGCGTCCCGCGTCCGCACGCTCGCCCGCGCCGACGACTGCCTCGCGCGTCCCTTCGTCTACGAAGAGCTGCTCGCGCGGATCCACGCGCTCCTGCGCCGCTGTCCGCCGCGGGTCGAGCTCCTCGAGATCCCACCGCTCGCGATCGATCGCGCGGCGCGCCGCGTCACGGTGGCCTCCGAGGAGGTGGAGCTTTCGGCGAAGGAGTTCGCGCTCCTCATGAAGCTCGCGACCGATCCCGACCGCGTCTTCACGCGTGAGCAGCTGCTCCGCGACGTCTGGGGCTTCCGCACCTACGTTCCCACGCGCACGCTGGAGTCCCACGCCTCCCGCGTCCGGCGCAAGCTCACGGCCGCCGGGCTACCAGGCTGGATCGTCAACGTGTGGGGCGTCGGCTACAAGCTGCGCCACGTCCCGACGGGCTAACTCAAGCGAGCTATCGAGCCGCCGCCGGCGATGATCGATAAGACGATGTAGACGACTCTGCGGCAGAGGAGGCAGTGGATGACGCAGACCGTCAACTACCGCAGGGAGCGACTCAGACGTGGGTGGCTCGACCTTTGCCAGAACAGCGATGCTGGGGCGTGGGGGCTCACCTGGGGCCCGGACTCCGGAGAGCCCGATTGGCCGGGGCACACGTACTCCCCGCACGACGACGATCTGCCCGGCGACTACCCCGACCCGGCCGACCCTGAAGCACTCGTCGAGTGGGGCCGGAAGCACTTCGGCCCTTAGAGAGCCGTGCGGAGGGCGACGCCTCCCTCCGCACGACCTACGTTCCTGCTAGAGGAGCGCGCCCTCCAGCCGCAGCAGCCACTCCTTGCGGTCGAGGCCGCCGCCGTAGCCGGTGAGGCTGCCGTTCGCGCCGACGACGCGGTGGCAGGGGAGGACGATCGGCAGCGGGTTCCGGTTCATGACGGTGCCGACCGCCCGGGCCGCGCGCGGGGCGCCGACCTGTGCGGCGAGCGCGCCGTAGGTGGTCGTGTGCCCGTACTCGACGCGGTTCAGCTCCACGAGGACGCGCCGGTGGAAGTCCGGCGTGGGGCGGAGGTCGAGCTCGAGGTCGAAGGCGTGCCGGCGGCCGGTGAAGTACTCGTCGAGCTCGCGCTGCACAAGGCCGAGCGCCTTCGGGGAGCGCAGCACGCGGGGGCCGAACTGCCGCGCGAGCCGCTCCAGCTCCGCCTCGGGCTCCGGGTCGAAGTCGATGCGGCAGAGGCCGCGGTCCGAGACGCCGACGAGCAGCGGCCCGACAGGGGTGTCGTCAAGGACGTCGTAGGCGACGTCGAGCTCGCCGGAGGCGGCCGCGGCCGCACGAAAGCGCTCGTCGAGAATCGTGGGGACTGCGGTCATCGCTGCTCCTTCTCCTTCCGTAGCCGCCGCACGCCGGCGGAGGCCGCCTGTCGCGCCGCCTGCTCGTTCGAGCCCAGGGCAGCGCCGATTGCGTCGTAGTCGAGGTCGTAGCCGTAGCGCAGGACGACCGCTGCGCGTTCCTTCGGCGGCAGGTCGTCGGTCAGCGGCGCGAGCTCCTCGACGGCCGGGCGCACGTCCTCGCTCGCCGGCTCAACCGAAAGCTCTGTGGTGGCTCGCTCCCGCCGCGCGGCGTCGACGACCGCGTTCGTCGCGATCGTGAGCACCCAGGCGCGCAAATGCTCGCCGTGCTCGAGCCGGCCGTAGGCGCGCAAGGCCCGGAGGAAGGTTTCCTGGAACAGGTCGTCGGCGCGGTCGCGGCCGGCGCGTCGGCGCAGGAGCGCGAGCACCTCGCTCTTGTGGGTCTCGTAGAACCGCTCGAAGGGAGGGATGCCGCTCACGGTCCAATGAAACGTAGTCGGGGTTCAAGATGTGAGATGTGCAGCTCGCTGTCGTCGGACACGTGGAGTGGGTCGAGTTCGCGCGCGTCGACCACGTCCCCGCACCGGGGGAGATCGTGCAGGCCCTCGAGACGTGGGAGGAGCCCGCGGGCGGCGGAGCCGTGGCCGCGGTCCAGCTCGCCAATCTCGGCGGCTCGTGCCTGCTGTTCACGGCGCTCGCCGACGACGACCTCGGTCGCCGCTCGCGCGAGGAGCTCGAGGCGCTCGGCGTCACCGTCCACGCGGGCGTCGCGCCCGGATCGCAGCGTCGAGCGCTGACGCACGTCGACGAGGACGGCGAGCGGACGATCACCCTCCTCGGCGAGAAGCTGCGCCCGTCCGGCGAGGACGGCACGTTGCCGTGGGAAGCGCTCGCCCGCTGCGACGCCGTCTACTTCACGGGCGGCGACGTCGCGGCGCTGCGGGCCGCACGGCGGGCACGCGTGCTGGTCGCCACGGCGCGCGAGCTGCCGACGCTGCAGCGTGCAGCCGTCGAGGTGGACGTGCTCGTCGGGAGCGGGGAGGACGCAGCCGAGCGCTTCGAGCCCGGCGAGCTCGACCCTGAGCCGCGGATCGTCGTCACCACGTCCGGCGCGCTCGGCGGGTGGATTCGTCCCGGCGGCCCGTTCCGAGCGGCGCCCATCCCGGGGCCGATCTCCGACGCCTACGGCTGCGGCGACTGCTTCGCTGCCGGGCTCACGTACGGGCTCGCGCTCGGGGAGCCGGCCGACGAGGCGGTCGTGCTCGCCTCGCGCTGCGGCGCTGCCGTCCTCACCGGACGCGGCGCCTACGAACATCAGCTGAAGGAGGTTTCGGCCTAGACAAGTGGGGCATGGTGGGATAAAGTGGGGCGCAGTGGTGGGATAGGGAAGAGAGCGGCCCCATGCTTCTAGGCGAGTACGAGCACACGATCGACGACAAGAACCGTCTCACGCTCCCGGCGAAATTCCGCCAGGCGTTCGAGGACGGCATCGTCGTCACGCGCGGCCTCGACGGCTGCCTGTGGGCCTGGACACCGGACGGCTGGACGAACTACCGCGACTCCACCCTCGCCAACCTGCACCCGCTGAGCCAGCAGGGCCGGCGGATGCAGCGTCACTTTTTCTCCGGTGCGAGCGAGACGGCGCCGGACAAGCAAGGACGGGTGAGCATCCCGCCTGCGTTGCTCACCCACGCGAAGCTCGGCCGCGACGTCGTCGTCGCCGGGGTCAACGACCACCTCGAGATCTGGGACCGCGCGGCCTGGAAGCGCGAGCTCGCCGAGGTCGAAGGGAGTGCTGAGGATGTTGCCGAACGTCTTGCAGCCCAGGGAAGCTGACCACGTCCCCGTCCTCGCCGAGGAGGTGCGG
>DATFSG010000007.1:0-2090 GCA_035262765.1 Gaiellaceae bacterium
CGCTCGAGCATGTCGATCAGCCGTCCCGCGCGCGTGTAGCCGACGCGCAGACGCCGCTGCAGGAGGGAGACCGAGGCGGTCTGCGTCTGGACGACGATCTCGATCGCCTTGTCGAGGAGCGGGTCGTCGTCGGGGTCGAACTCGCCGTCATCGGCGTCGTCGCTGGACTCGGCGAAGACCTCCGGGAGCTCGAGGTAGCTCTCGTCGAGCTCCTGCTCGCGCTGGCGCGTCTGCTCGACGACGAGCGCGATCTCCTCCTCCGACACGTACGCGCCCTGCACACGCTGCAGCCGCGAGGTGCCGAGTGGCTTGAACAGCATGTCGCCCTGGCCGAGCAGCGACTCCGCGCCGCCCGAGTCGAGAATCACGCGCGAGTCGGTCTGCGAGGAGACGGCGAACGCGATCCGCGAGGGTACGTTCGCCTTGATCATCCCGGTGATCACGTCCACGGACGGCCGCTGCGTCGCGAGGACGAGGTGGATTCCGACCGCGCGCGACTTCTGGGCGAGCCGGATCACGGCGTCCTCCACGGCCTGCGGCGCCACCATCATCAGGTCGGCCAGCTCGTCGATCACCACGAGCACGTACGGGAGCGTCGGCTCGGCGCGCTGGCGGAAGGCGCGATTCGCCTCATTGATGTTGCGGGCGCGCACGGTCGCGAGGCGCTCGTAGCGGCGCTCCATCTCGGCGAGGCAGTTGGCGAGCACGGCGCTCGCCTCCTTCGGGCTCGAGACGACCGGCGTGAGGAGGTGCGGCACGGCCTCGAAGTGGCTGAGCTCGATCCGCTTCGGGTCGATCAGGATCAGGCGGACGTCGTCGGGCGTCGCGCGCAGCAGGACCGACGTGAGGACGGTGTTGAGGCAGCCCGACTTACCCGAGCCGGTCGTGCCGGCGATCAGCAGGTGCGGCATCCGCGCGAGATCGGTCCAGACAGCGGCGCCGGAGATGTCCTTGCCGAGCCAGACGGCGACCGGGCTGGCGGTCGCGGGCAGCGGCTCGTAGATGTCGCCGAGGGTGACGAGGTTCGGCGAGAGGTTCGGCAGCTCGACGCCGACCGCCTGCTTGCCGGGGATCGGCGCGAGGATCCGGATCTCGGTCGTGGCGAGCGCGTACGAGAGGTCGTCCTTCAGCGCCGCGACCTTGGCGACCTTCGTCCCCGGCGCAAGCTGAAGCTCGTAGCGCGTCACGCGCGGGCCCGAGATCTGGCCGATCACCGTCGCCTCGACGCCGAAGTGCGAGAGCGTCTGCACGAGGAGCTCCGCAACGCGCGCCGCGGTCTCGCCCGAGTCCTCGCCCTGCTCCGGCGAGACGCGAAGGACGCCCGCGTCGGGCAGCTTGTACTCCGCGTGCTCGGCCGTGACTTCGTCGAAGAGCGTCGGCGGATCCTCGAGCAGCGCCGGCGGCTCGGTCTGGAGCGGAGCGGGCTGCGCGCCTGCGTGCGGCGGCGCGGCGCTCTCCCCCACGACGTCTGGGAAGGCGGAAACGGCGTCGACCGGCGGCGTGAGCGACGGCGCAGGCCGCATGGGCAGCGGCTCCGTCACGCTCACGTCACGGTGCCTGGCACCGTCACCGGACCGTGACCGCGCCTTGCGCGCAGCGTGGTGGATCCCGCGTCCCGACTGCCGCAGGATCGCCCCGAGCGACGCGCCCGTGAGCAGCAGGGCACCGACGAGCATCAGGAGGCTGCCGAGCAGCACGGTGCCCGTGGCGCCGAGCGCGAGCGCGACACCGCCGCCGAGCAGCTGGCCGAGGTAGCCGCCGTGGTCCTTGCCGAGCGTGATCATCAGGCCGGCGAAGAGCACCGCCATCCCGGTGCGGAACGGACGGACGTCGACGAGCGCGCTGCGCGTCACCACCAGCGCGCCGAGCACGACGAGTGCGACCGGCACGACGTATCTCGCGTCGCCGATGAGCTTGTCCAGGCCCTCGCCCAGCCAACCGCCGACGTAGCCGCCGTTCCAGTCGAAGTAGAGGACGGCGCCGAGGTAGAGGCCGAGCGCGACCGAGCCGAGGCCCCACAGCTCCGGGTGGTGGGTACGGGCGCGCGCGCTGCGCTTCGTCCGCGTCTTCTTGACGCGGCTCGGGAGCTT
>DATFSG010000008.1:0-10144 GCA_035262765.1 Gaiellaceae bacterium
CGGCAACGGGATCGTCTCGAGCGACCTCGCCGTCCTCGCCCTCTGGGGCGCCGCCGGACTCGCCATCGCGCTACTCCGCTTCACCTGGACCCCCGCCGCAGCAAGGACCTGAGAGGAGGTGAAACCATGGCCACCACCACCGAGACCCAGACCGGCACCTGCGCCACGCACGGATCCGTCCAGGCCGAGCGCCAGCTGCCGAAGCTGACCTTCCCGTTCCTGATCACCGCACCGATGCGGTACTTCGCCAGGCGGAAGCCATACCGCTGCCCCGACTGCGGATCTCCCGTCACTTAGAGCAAGTCTGCCGGCGCCTAGGGTCGCACCAAGGTCGCACAGCCGCGCAAAACACGCCGACTCGCAGCTACGTGCGAGCCTCAAGAAACGGCACCACAACGCCCAAACCCGCATGGATCGGCCCCCTCCTCACGTTCATGGTAAGGAGGGGGTCGACGGTACGAGTCCGTCAGAGGGCTTGCCGAGAACGCAAAAAGGCCGCCTAACGCAGGCGGCCTTCCGCTTCGAAGCGATCTAGTGCGGCTTACGAGCCCCAGGCTGCGCTGGTTGGGCTCGATCCCCAGGCTGCGCTGTTCGTACCGTTCATTGAACTACCTCCCTATTGACTAACGCGGCAGTTGTAACGCGACCCGCTTAAAGGCGGCTTAAAGCTCTTGACCAGTGGCTTTTTGGCAAGCAAGCTCAGATAACTGCGGATGCGCGCGCATGCTGAAATCCCCGAATTTCTGATCCTCGGCCCGCTCGAGGTGCGGCTCGAGGGCCGTCCGTTTGCTCTCGGCAGCACGAAGCAGCGGGCGCTGCTCGCAGCCCTGCTCCTGCGCGCCGACGAGGTCGTCTCGGTGGAGCGGCTGATCGACGAGTTGTGGGACGAGGAGCCGCCACGCTCCGCCGCGAACGCGCTGCAGGTGTACGTCTCGCAGCTACGCAAGACGCTCGGCGCCGACGTGCTCGTGACCCAGGCTCCCGGCTACGTCGCCCGGCCGGCTCCGGGCCAGCTCGACGCGACACGGTTCGAAGGTCTCGTGGAGGAGGGCCGCCACGGGATGCTCAGCGACGACGCCGAGACCGCCGCGACGTGTCTGCGCGACGCGCTGGCGCTCTGGCGCGGCGACTGTCTCGCCGAGCTCGAGCTCCACGGTGCGGCGGGCTCGGCGATCGCTCAGCTCAACGAGCTGCGGCTGGCGGTGCAAGAGGATCTCATCCTCGTCGAGCTGTCGCTCGGCCACCACTTCGCGCTCGTGTCGACGCTCGAGGCGCTCGTCCAGGAGCATCCGTACCGGGAGTCGCTCCGCGGGCACCTGATGCTGGCGCTCTACCGGTCGGGCCGTCAGGCCGACGCGCTCGAGGCCTACCGGCGGGCGAGGATGACGCTCGTCGACGAGCTCGGGGTCGAGCCGGGCATCGAGCTCCAGTCCCTGCAGCAGGCGATCCTGCGCCACGACCCGTCGCTCGAGCTCTCGCCGCAGACGGAGTCCCTCGACGCAGCGCCTTTGGCAGACGCCGACCGGCGCAAACCGGTTGCCGTGGCCTTCATCGACTCCGCGAGCGACGCCGGCGATGCCGACCCGGAGCTCCTGGCAAGCGTCGCGGAGCGCTGTTTCGCGCTGGTCGCCGCGGTCGTCGAACGGCACGGCGGCGTCGCGCGCCGGCTGCCGTCGGACGGCCGGACAATGGCTGTCTTCGGCGCCGGAACGGCGCACGAGGACGACGCGCTCCGTGCGCTGCGTGCCGCCGCAGAGGCACGCGATGAGCTTGCCGTGCTCGGCGACGAGCTCGCTGCGTCGGCCGGGATCCGCCCTGGACTGCGCGCGAGCGTCGACGCGGGGCTGGCGCTGGTCCGTGCAGGCGGCGAGGTCAGCGGCGGCGTTGTCGGGCTCGCCGAGCGCGCGCTGGCGACCGCGGCGAACGGCGAAGTTGTTGTGGGGGCGGGGGCGCGCGCTCTCGTCGCGGGCGCGGCCGAGCTCGAGCCGCTCGACGGCGACGTCTTCAGGCTCGTCGAGCTTGTGCCGGGAGCGGTCCAGGGCGCACGCCGGCTGGACGCGCCGCTCGTCGGCCGCGCGGCCGAGCTCGCCGAGATCGAGGAAGCGCTCGCGCACGCGACGCTCGACAATTGCTGCGTCCGTCTGACCGTCCTGGGTGAGGCCGGAGTCGGCAAGTCGCGGCTCGCGCTCGAGCTGCGGTCGAGAGCCGAGGCTACCGTCCTCTACGGTGCCTGCCGCTCGTACGGCGAGGGCGTGACGTTCGCTCCGCTGGCCGACGCGCTCGGCGAGCTTCCCGCGGACCCGTCGGGTGCGACGGAAGAGATGTTTCGGGCCGTCCGGCGCGACTTCGAGCGCATGGCGGGCCAGCGGCCGCTGGTGGTCGTCCTGGACGACGTCCACTGGGCCGAGCCGACGCTCCTCGACCTGATCGACCACGTCGCCGAGTGGTCGCAGGGTGCGCCCATCTTGCTGCTCTGCCTTGCGCGGCCCGAGCTGCTCGAGACGCGTCCCGACTGGAACAGCGAGGATCCCGACGCAGCACCGCTCGCCCTGGAGCCTCTCTCCACGACGGAGTGCTCCGAGCTGATCGCACAGCTGCCCGGCGGCGAGGAGCTGTCGGACGAGGAGCGTGCGCGAATCGCCGACTTCGGAGGCGGCAACCCGCTGGCGGTCGAGCAGCTGCTCGCGCTGCAGGCCGAGGATCCCGGCTTCGCGGCTCAGATGACCTCGCCGCCGAGCATTCGGGCGCTGCTCGGCGCGCGCATCGACCGGCTGACCCACGACGAGCGGATGGTGCTCGAGCGGGCTTCGGTCATCGGCGTCGAGCTCGACGCCGAGACGCTCGCCGAGCTGTTGCCGATCGCGCAGCGGC
This sequence comes from Gaiellaceae bacterium, assembly GCA_035262765.1. GTDB lineage: Bacteria > Actinomycetota > Thermoleophilia > Gaiellales > Gaiellaceae > Palsa-739. Next base: position 2,872 of record DATFSG010000008.1, read on the forward strand.
CGCACGCGGACGTGCTGATCGAATCGCTGGCGCGCAAAGGTCTCTTGCGCGGGAGCGAGCCCGAGCCGTACGTCTTCGCGCACCGACTGGTGCGTGACGCCGCGTACGACTCGCTGCCTAAGCGTCTCCGAGCGGAGCTGCACGCCGAGATCGCCGAGCTCCTCGTGGCCGCCGACGACGAGCTCGTCGGCCACCATCTCGAGCAGGCGTATATCTACCGCCGCGAGCTCGGGCTGCTCGACGAGAGCGACGCGGAGCTTGCCGAGCGCGGCGCCGACAGGCTCGCCGCTGCCGGCCGACGCGCGCACGCCGCCGGCGACACTCCGGCCGCGGTCTCGTTGCTGACACGAGCCGCGGACCTCAGCCCGTGTCCGGCCACGAGCGCCGAGCTCGGCGAGGCACTCCGCGACGCCGGCGAACTTGCCCTTGCCGATGCGACCCTGGTCGAGGCGATCGACGCCAGCCGAGCACTCGGGGACGACCAGGCCGAGGCGCTCGCCTCGATCGTCCGCTGGCGCATGCGCCTCCAGGTCGATCCGGAGATCTCGTTCGACGAGGCTGAGTCGTCGATCCGAGCCGTGATCGAGCGGCTGCAGGAGACGGACGCCGATGCGTTGCTCGCGAAGGCGTGGCACTGCCTCGCCGTGATTCCCTGGCTGCGCGGCGACGGAGCGGTCGCCCAGCAGGCGCTCGACCAGGCGCTCTCCTACGCGCGGAGTGCGGGCGAAGCACGGACGGAGGCGCAGATCCTCAACTTCCTCGTCGGTGTGGCGCTGTTCGGCCCGACGCGCGTTCCGGTTGCGATCGAGCGCTGCCGCGCGGTCCTGGACGAGGCGCAGGGCGAGGGCCGCGTAGCGGCCGCAGCCCTACGCGCATTGGCCGGGCTGCATGCGATGGAGGGCCGCTTCGAGGAGGCCTGGGCATGCGTCGAGCGCGACGGCGCGATCCTGCGCGATCTCGGGCTGAAAGTGGTCGTTGGGTCCTCGACGGAGCTGGCCGGGATCGTAGGACTGCTCGCGGGCGACCCCGTCGCGGCGGAGTCGCATCTGCGTCGTGGCTTCGAAGTGCTCGAGGCGATTGGCGACCGCAGCGGCGGGTCGACCAACGCGGCCATGTTGGCCGAGGCCGTACTCGCGCAGGGGCGGGACGACGAGGCGCTCGAGCTGACCCTGCAGAGCGAGCGGGCCGCCGCGGCCGAGGACCTGCCGGTCCAGGTGCAGTGGCGCGCCCCGCGGGCGAAGGTGCTGGCGCGGCGGGGCGAACTCGACGCGGCGGAGCGGCTCGCGCGCGAGGCCGTCTCGCTCGCGGAGCAGACCGACTTCCTCAACCTGCACGGAGACGCCTTGCTGGCTCTCGCGACGGTGCTCAACACCGACGGCCGTCTCGAGGACGCCGTCGCGGCTGCCGCGGCCGCGAACGCGCTCTACGAGCGGAAGGGAAATCTCGTCGGCGCGGACGGAGCACGCTCCTTCGTCCGCCAGATCGAGACCTCCCTCGTCTCGGGTCGCGCCAGCGCCGGCTAGCGCGAACGCGCGACATAGATGCCCTGACGGAGGCGATGGCCGCTCGGTTCCTTGGCGACCGTCAGCGCCGCAACGACGCTTCCTCGTTCGAGCGTGACGCCGACGTAGTCGCCAACGAAGGGGATCGAGCCCGCCCGCGCGAGCGAGCCGAGCGGCATCGGCTGAGCGAGCGACGTCCCTGTCCACGTCCTGCCGGCGTCATCCGAGCGGGCGAGCATCGGCGCCAGCGTCCGCGCGCTGGGGCGCAGGAGGTAGTAGACGAGAGCCAACCTCCCCGGCGGCACACGGGGTGCCGGGTCCGCCGCCACCGCGGGCAGGAGCGCGAACTCACCCGAAGCCGTGGTGACCGCCTCGACCGGCCTGCTCCAAACCTCCCCGTTACGGGACGACGAGATGAGGATGTCGGTCGAAGCGCAGCCGGACGTGCTGCCGCATTCCGGCCAGGCGACGTAGATGGTTCCGGCCGAGTCCGCAGCCACCGACGGAATCGCCGGCGCGCGCAGCGGGTACGGGTCACCGCCGGACTCCTCGTCGCCGGTCAGACGCTCCGGCCCGATCGCAGCGGGTGTCGAGAAACTCTTCCCACCGTCGTCCGACCACGTGACGGCGATCTGCCCCGGGCGCCGGAAGACCACGCCGAGCGTGCCGTCGGACCGCACGAGCGGGATCGCGCCCGCGAGATCGGTTCTTCCGGCAACCACGGGCTTCGACCAGCTCTTGCCACCGTCGCTCGTGCTCTGCACAGCGATGCCCTCGTCCTGCTCGTTGTAGGCCGTGTAGCAGGTGCCGTACCCCGGACTGGACGTCCCGTTGTCACAGGTGACCCAGGGCTTGTCGATGGAGATGCGCTCGTTCAGCACGGTGCGCGGCATGGCCCAGTGCACGCCGTCTCGAGAACGGCTCACGAGCAGCGTCTGGAACGGGAGGGTGTCGGCGGCAATGACGTACGACACCGCGAGCCACTTCCGGTGCCGCGCGTCATAGGCGACCGACGGATCCGTCGCCGAGCGGTAGCGGCCGACGGGCTGTGAGCGCACCGTGAGGCCGGGCAGGAACCCGCTCGTCCACGTCCGGCCGCCATCGTGGGAGGTCGCAAAGCCGATCAGCGCCGCGGCGCCGCCCTCGCGCTGGCGGGCGACCTGGTACGTGACGACGAGCGTCTTCCCGAAGCGGGCGAGCGTGGGCTCCACGGCCCCTTCGTGCTGGCTCTGCGGGTTCGTGAGCGGATCGCGCGAGATCTTGTCGAGCACGGAGGAGCTGCCCGGCATCTCGAGCGGCTGGAACGGGTCGCTCGACGCCTTCGTCCCTGAGCCGAGCTCGACCACGAGCACGGCGATCGCGACGGCAGCCAGGGCCGCGATGCCGAAGAGGAGGCGCCGGTTCACTCGCCCGCGAGCACAGCCGGCGAGACCAGATCACGCAGCCGCACGACGGCGACGAGCGACGCGACAAGTGCGAGCGCGACTCCACCGGCTCCCACCGCAACGACGTTCGTCACGAGCGTCCCGCCGGGGAGCCCGACGGCGAAGCCGGCGATCAGGGCTACAACGCTTCCGAGCACCGCGCCGAGCGCGCCGAGCAGAGCGGCCTCGAGAACGACAAGCCGGCGCAGCGGTCGCGAGCCCCACCCGAGCGCCTGCAGCAACGCGAACTCAGCCCGCCGCTCCTGGACCGACAGGAGAAGCGCGTCCGCCAAGCCGGCGCCGGAGAGAACGAGGATCAGCCCGACGGCGACGTAGTCGAGCCCACGCGTTTGGACCGAGATCGCGTCGCCGAGCACTGTTGCGAGCAGGCTGCCGCCGAACGACGACTGGATCGTCAGGAGCAGCGCCAGCGCGGCCACTCCGATCGCAAGCGCGCAGACGGAGGGGAGCGTGCGGGCGTACCGACCGCGAAGCCCCACGACCGCGAACGCGAGCAGGGTGCGAACGTGCCCTCGGCGTGCTCCCCGGCTCACGTCTTGTTCGACGGCGACGAGCGGACGGAGCCTTGCGGCCCGCGCGGCCGGCACCGAGCCCGCAATCAGCGCCAGGAGCAGAGCGGCAGGACCGATCGCTGCGAGCGCGGCGGCCGGGGCCTGGAGCGACGTCATCGCCACTATCGCCGCCGCGACGGCAGTCGCCAGGAGGCCGGCAGCGACGCCGATCAGCGCCACCTCGGCGAGCACGCTGAGGAAGATCGTCCTGCCCGACCAGCCGACGCAGCTCAGGACGCCGATCTCGCGCCGGCGGCTGCGGACGACCGCAGCCGCACCGTTGGCGACGACGAAGAGGGCGACGAGCGGAATGAGGCCCCCGAGCAGCGCCGTCTTGCGATCCAGCGCGTCGAGGAAGGAGAGCGTCACGCCCTTCTGGCTCCATCCTTCGCGCAGGCTCAGAGCCGGACGCCCGAAGCGCCCGCGCGGAAGGTCGACCGTCACCGCCCGCGGCGACGAGCCGGCGGTGATGTCGACGTCGAGACCCGTGCGGCGATGGATCTCCGCGGCGACCAGCCTGATGCGTCCAGCGTCCGCGAGGTTCCCCGAGCCCTGGACGCGGATCCGCACGACGCTGATCGGCGCCGGCGTCCGGTGCAGGAACGTGTGCTTGTCGATGAACGGACGAATCGCGTCGAGGCTCGTGAGCAGGAGCGGCGGCTGCGCGACGTAATCGCCGATGTTGAGGCTCGGCAGCAGCGGCCGCCCGTGCAGAATCGCCTTGGTTCTCGCGTCGGCGGGCTCGAGTTCCGGCGGGTAGTACGTCTCCATAGGAAGGCGCGACAGAGTCGAGAACCCGGCCAGCTTGCTCGGGTCGAAGGTGCCGACGACCTTGTAGAACGCGCCGGGCGCCGGCCGTCCCTTCACCCGGAAGAACGCCTCCACCGGGAGGTGGCCGCGCAGCCGCCGGAACTGGACGTCGCGGTCGGGCCTTGGGATCGAGGCCTTGGCGGGTGGCGGTCCGATGCCAGTCGCCGGCGTCTGCCAGATCGAGCGCGGATTCTGGACCGACAGCGGCTGCAGCGCTCCTCCCGGTAGCGCGCGGTACTCGGTCGGCGACGCCGTCCAGTGCGCGATGGTCGTGAACGGCGAGCAGGCGAACGTCTGGGAGCAGGTCGCGATCTGGCCGAACGACTGCCGGTACGCACTGGCCGCGCTGACGCTGTCCGTCCCGACGACTCGCCCTTTCAGGCCCGGCAGCCAGGTCACCGAGGACGCCGAGGCGAGGCGCGCCGGCACGTTCGTCCCCGGCGGCACGTCGAGCCTCTCGATCGACGCCACCGCATTCGCATCGACGAACGTGCGGGAGCTGAGGAGCATCGGGACCTCGGAGACCCTCTCGCCCCCGAAGCTGCTCACCCGCTTGATCTGATCCCCTTCGCTCGGCTCGAGGTAGCGCCCCGAGACGACGGCCTTCTTGAGGCCGACGAGCTTCGCCTCCGCGGCGGGATCGATCGCCGCGACGAGCATCGGCAGCTGCACGATCTCGGGGACACCGATCTCCCCGCGCGGGAACGTGATGTTCGAACCGCCCGGGTCGGGATAGTCGTAGCCCAGCCCGGGCGAGGCTCCCGAGAGGCACGCGATCGACACGCTCGCGCTCTTGCCGGTCTCCTGCTGGTAGGCGTCGGGGCCACTGCAGGGTCCGTAGATCTGCCCCCGGTACGTCTGCTGCACTGGTGTTTCGCTCGTCGGACGCGGCTGGAACGGCAGCGTCGAGTAGTAGAGGTACGTGGAACTGTGCATGGGCACGCGTGTCGTCCCGTCCTGCTCGACGACCGAGTAGTTGACCCGGTAGAGCTGGAACGGCGACTTGGTCACGACCTTGGCGAGCGGGACGTGCACGAAGGCCTGGAACTGGACGAAGCCGATGTTCGCGATCGGCGCGGCGACGTCGACGTAGCGGATCGAGCGGATCGTCGCGAGTTGCTTCAGTGTGATCCCGCCGAACAGGCCGCTCAGGTAGTTGTCCTGGACGAGGCCGCGGCTCTCTTCGAGCGGCGTCCGGCTCCCCTTCGGCCGGACGAGGATGTCGTACGGGACGCGGTACGAGCTCGTCAGCGTCCCGCGCACCTGCAGCGACTGGGTGTGCGCCGACGACACGAGCAGAACGGTCGCCGCCGGCGCGACGGCGAGCACGCAGAGCAGGGCCAGCGTGCGGGCGCGATGCGTGCGGAGCTGGCCGAGGACGAAGCGGACCATCGCTACCCCGCCGCGGCCCGGCCGGCGTCTTCTGCCGCCGCCTCGCCCGATTCGGTCTCGACGAGATCCGGGGCAGCCCGCTCCGCGAGCTCGACGAGCCGGAGATCAGCCTTCGTGTGCAGCACCGCCGCGTCGATCAGCAGCGACACGAGCGCCTCCTCCCGATGCTCCCGCCTCAGCTTGGCGAGCGCCCTTAGCTCACCGAGGTACGCCTCGCGCTGCAGGCGGATCACGGTCTCGAGGCGGTCGCCGCCCATCCGCGCGGCGGCGAACAGCTTGAGGAACAGGTCGTCGCGGTAGGCCGGCCGCACGAACGGCGTCTCCAGCCAGCTGTCGAGCTCCGCGCGACCGGCCGGAGTCAGCCGGTACACGACCCGGTCGGGCCGGTCCGATTGCGGCACGACGCGCTTCGTCACGAGCTTGTCCCGCTCGAGCCGGTCGAGCACCTGGTACAGGTGGCCGATGTTGAGCTCGCCCCACTGCGGGCCGACGGACTGCTCGAAGCTCGCCTTCAGCTGATAGCCGTAGCTCGCGCCGTCGCTGAGGAGGGCAAGAACTGCGTGGTGGACGGGCATCTTGACTCTTAGATTGTCACAATCTACATTGTCTTGCTAGAGCATGGACCGCGGAGCCTCAGTCGAAGTAGAAGGCCTCGGTAAGCGCTACGACTCCGGGGCCAGATCGGTGCTCGCGCTGTCCGACGTCACCTTTGCCGCGGACGCCGGCTCCGTGGTCGGGGTGATGGGCCCATCCGGCTCGGGAAAATCGACCCTCCTCCACCTGATCGGCGCGATGGACACGGCCGACGATGGGCGGGTTCGGGTCGGCGAGTACGACGTGACCGGCCTGCCGCAGGGCGCGCAAGCGGACTACCGGCGCCACATCGGGTTCGTCTTCCAGCGCTTCCATCTCCTGCCGGCGCTGACCGCGCTCGACAACGTGGCGGCGCCGCTTCTCCCCCATAGCGTCGACTTCGACAAGCAGGAACGGGCGCACGCGTTGCTCGCTGCAGTCGGGCTGGGCGAGCGGGCCGAGGCGCTGCCCGCCGAACTCTCGGGCGGCGAGCAGCAGCGGGTGGCGATTGCCCGCGCACTCGTGAACGACCCGATCCTCCTGCTCGCCGACGAGCCGACGGGGAACCTCGACTCGCAGACCGGCACGGAGATCATGGAGCTGATCGTCGCGCTCCAGAGTGAGCACGGGATGACCGTGTTCGTCGCGACCCACGACGCCGTCGTGGCGAGCTTCTGCGAGCGGATCATCCGCCTGAGCGACGGCCGCGTCGTCGACGAGCTGTCGGTGCCGAGCGACGTCGACACGAGCGACGTCCTGAAGCGGATCAGCGGGCTCGACGCGGTGACATAAGCGCTGGGGTCAGCGTCGGAGCCGGACTTGATCCCCTAAAGCTGCATCTCGTAGAGGTGGCCCTTCGCGCCAACGAGAGCCTGGGCCAACGCCGCGTTGAACACGAGCGCCTTGCCGCCCGTCGCCTTCGTGCTGACGGCGAGTTGCACGTCGGTAGGGAGGCTTGACGTCGTGACCGCCGGCCACGAGGCGACCTGGCTCGAGCCAC
>DATFSG010000009.1:0-4221 GCA_035262765.1 Gaiellaceae bacterium
GATGCGCGATCTCGAGGCGGGGATCACGTACGTCAACGCCGGCACGATCGGCGCCGAGGTGCACCTCCCGTTCGGCGGCACGAAGGACACCGGCAACGGCCACCGCGAGGCGGGCCAGGCCGCGCTCGACGTGTTCACCGAGTGGAAGTCGATCTACGTCGACTACTCCGGCCGGCTCCAGCGCGCCCAGATCGACACCGAAGCGTGAGATACCGGCAGCTCGGCGACAGCGATCTCCAGGTCTCGGAGATCTGCCTCGGCACCTGGAAGACGTTCGGCGGGAGCCTCGACGAGGACGGCGCGTCGGCCGTAGTGGACGCCGCGTTCGAGCTGGGCATCAACTTCTTCGACACCGCGAACGTCTACAGCCAGGGCCGCTCCGAGGAGGTGCTAGGCCGGACGCTCGCCGGGCGGCCGCGCGACTCGTTCATCGTGGCGACGAAGGTCTACGCGACGATGCCCGACGGCGACCGCGGCCTCTCGCGCGAGCAGGTGCTGAAGCAGATCGACGACTCGCTCGGGCGCCTGCAGCTCGACCACGTCGACCTCTACCAGTGCCACGCCTGGGACGACAACGTCCCGGTCGAGGAGACACTCGGCGCGCTGACCGAGGTCGTGGCCGCGGGCAAAGCGCGGTTCGTCGGCGTCTCGAACTGGAGCGGCGAGCAGATCCGCGGCGCCGTCGAGCTCGCGCGCGAGCGTGGCTTCGCGAAAATCGTCTCCTCCCAGCCCGAGTACTCGCTGCTCCACCGCGAGACGGAGGAGGACGTGATTCCGGCCTCGCGACAGAACGGCATCTCGCAGATCGTCTACTCGCCGCTGGCGCAGGGGGTGCTCAGCGGCAAGTACCTCCCCGGAGGTGAGGTCCCGGCGGGCACGCGGGCAGGCGAGCGGGACGCCTCCGTCTGGGATTACCTCGACGAGGACGTGCTCGAGCGCGTCCAGCGGCTGCGACCGATCGCGGACGGCCTCGGGCTCACGATCGCGCAGCTGGCGCTGGCCTGGATCCTCCGCGAGCCCAACGTCGCGAGCGCGATCGTCGGCTCGTCGCGGCCGGAGCAACTGCGCGACAACACGGCTGCTTCGGGCGTCGAGCTCGACGACGAGACCCTGCGCGCGATCGAAGACGCGTTCGCCTAGAGACACGTGGGGCCGCTCGCGCGGCCCCACGTCGCTTGGTTTCGATTCCGTCTACTTCGTCGGAACCGGCATCCGTGTCATGTACGTGTTCTCGTCGTTTGCCGTCAGGCCGGTGTTCTCGGTTCCGGTGCAGAGACTCGGCGGTCCGGAGCCTGGACAGGTGAACAGGTCCGGGTCGCGGGTGTCCGACCAGATCGGCAGCGCGTCGTTCCCTGCCGTGGCCAGCCAGATGTAGTCCCCGTAGAACTGGCCACCGTGCGGGCCGCCGAACTGCGTCGGAGGCGGCATCGACGACGAAGTGACGCGCTTGCTCGCGAACTTCACGAGGTCCTTGCTGCCGGACAGCGAGAAGTCGGACGCACCCGTCGTCTCGTCGTGGCCGTACTGCCGGTCGTAGTAGTCGACCGCGAGGTTGCCGTTCTTCGTGAACGACGCCCACTGCCACCACTGGTCGGTGGTCGCCTGGCCCGGAGCCTGATTGACCGTCGTCTCCTGGCGCGGGTCGGTCGTCGCTCCGCTGAAGCTCGCGCCTCCGTTGCTGGAGACGCTCAGGAGGATGTCGTTGTTGCAGGCGCCCGGCGTCTTGACGCCGGTGAAGGCGTTGTCGCCGTCGGAGGCGAACCCGGCCGGCGTGCAGCCGTTCGACTCGTTCGAGTGCTTGTTGATGTACGAGCCGAACGTCACCGCGACCTGGTTCTTGTTCTTCGGGTTCACGCCGCCCGACGGGTAGTTCGTCGCGCGGAAGACCGAGACCGTCGACGTTCCCTTCTCCGGCACGCAAGCGCGGAACGGATCGGCGCCGGCGCCCTGGTAGGTGTCGCAGTCGGGCAGGTCGTAGTAGTTGCTGACCAGCACGGGGGCGCTGAACGTGGCCCCGCCGTCGGTCGACTTGGCCAGCAGGACCTGGTTCCGGTTGTCGTTCCCGGTCGTCCCGTTGTTGAAGTTGTTGAAGGCGACGTAGAGAGCGCCGTCGGGACCGACGAACGGGTCGGAGTCCTGGTTCTCGTTGCACGGCCCATTTGGGGTTCCCGCGCCGAACGTGTTGACGCACAGCGAGTTCGACCCGCTGACGAGCACGCGCGGCGAGAACGTCTCGCCGTAGTTGTCCGAGTGCGTCTCGTAGATGTAGGCGCTCCCGTCGGCTGCGAACTCGGTCCACGTGACGTAGATCCGGTCACGGAACGGGCTGCTCGGGTTGTCGTCGATCGCCATCAGCGCCTTGTCTTCGAGCACGGTGCCCGCCCCGCCCGGGTCGAAGAACACCGTGGTGTAGCGACCCGGGAAGTTCCACGAGGCGCCGTCGTTCTGCGTCGAGCGCATGACCACGAACGCGCTGGACTGGTCCGGGTTCTGGGAGACGCCGTCGCCCCGGTCGAACAGCTGGCAGCTGATGTACGCATTGCCTCTCGTGTCCCAGCCGACCGAGGTGTCGCCGCCTGCCTGCCAGTACTGGCGCGGCTGTACGTCGCCACGCGTGAACCCCGACGGCACCGTGGAGTCGTTCCAGTTCTTCCCGCCGTCGAGCGAGTAGGCGGCCTCGCAGTTGCCGTCGCCGCGCCGGTAGTCGTTCTGGCTGGCGACGACGTCCTTCGAGTTGTTCGGGTTGGCCGCGATCGACTCCTCGTTCTGCGCCTGCCCTCGACCCTGGAGATCCGGGTCGGAGACGGTGAGGCACTCCTGGTTGACCTTCACGTTGTTACCGCGACTCACCGCGCAGCCGTCGTTGCCGGAGGGCGAGTAGCCCGAGGTACTTCCGGGGCCACCGCCGGGACCGGGAGCAGGCGAGTAGCTGTCGGGCGGACAGGACGGAGCCTCGTCCGGCTCGTCGCCTCCGTTCGCCCCGTTTCCGCACGCGGCGGTCTCGGCGGCCTTCGACGTCGGCGCTCCCACGAGCGACATCGCAAGGCTGCCGGAAATCAGCCTCTTCTGGATCTTGTTCAGGCTGTGGTACGAGATGCCCTTGGCCTGACCGGTCGGAGACGCGGCGCCGGCAATTGCGGCGATCGCGCCGATCACGAGCGCGACACGCACTCCTTGCAGGAATCGTCTGCTCATGTTCTCCCCCTCCTTTTTGTAGAGAAGGCGGGATCCTGACAGGGGGACTAGGCTCGTGAAGCCGTGAACCGGAAGCTCGTCGTGTTCGTGCCGCGCGAGGCGCTCGACGCCGTGCGCTCCGCGCTGTTCGAGGCGGGCGCGGGGCGGATCGGCGATTACGAGCGCTGCTCGTGGTACACCGAGGGAACCGGCACCTTCCTCGGCGGCGAGGGAACGTCCCCCAGCGTGGGCCAGGCCGGACGTGAGGAGCGGGTGGCCGAGCTGCGGCTCGAGACCGTCTACCCGGCCGAACGGCAGGACGAGGTTCTCGCCGCGCTGCGCCGCGCGCATCCGTACGAGGAGCCGGCTTTCGACATCTACGAGCTGGTTACGTGAAGGCGCGGCTCTTTACCGACGGCGGCGCGCGCGGGAATCCCGGCCCGGCCGCGTACGGCTACGTGCTCGAGGCCGAGGACGGAACGGTGCTGGCCTCGCACGGCGAGGCCATCGGCGTCGCGACGAACAACGTCGCGGAGTACCGAGGGCTCGTCGCGGGTCTCGAGCGGGCGGCCGAGCTGCAGGTGGGGGAGGTGGAGGTCGTCTCCGACTCCGAGCTGCTGGTGAAGCAGATGACGGGCGAGTACCGGGTCAAGAACGAGGCGCTCAAGCAGCTCTCGCTCGAGGCGGCACGGCTCGCGCGGCAGGTCGGGAAGGTGAGCTACACCGCCGTTCGTCGGGAGCACAACGAGCTCGCCGATCGCCTCGTGAACGACGCTCTGGACGCGGCCGGTAGCTGAGCGCCGGACTGCTCACCGGGCTCGTGTTGGCGTTCGCGTCGGCGATCGTCATCAACCTCGCCTACCTGCGGGAGCATGCAGCTGCCTCGGCGCTGCCCGAGCTCTCGGTGCGGCATCCGATCTACTCGGCCAAGCTGCTGCTCGGCGATCGACCCTGGCTGATCGGCTGGGCGATGGAGTCGGCCGGCTTCCTGCTCTACGTGGCGGCGCTCGCGCTTGCACCGCTGTCGCTCGTGCAGGCGATCGGCGC
>DATFSG010000010.1:0-7914 GCA_035262765.1 Gaiellaceae bacterium
CCCCGAGGCGTTGCCGGCCGTGACCGTGCCGCCCTCGCGGAACGCGGGCTTGAGCGCGGCGAGCTTCTCGGCGGTCGTGTCCGGCCGCGGGTGCTCGTCGCGCACGACGTCGCCGACCGGGACGAGCTCGTCGGCGAAGCGCCCGGCTTCGTCGGCCGCCGCCCACCGCTGCTGCGACTGGAGCGCGAACGCGTCCTGATCCTCCCGCGTCACGCCGAACCGCTCGGCGACGTTCTCCCCCGTCTCGCCCATCGACTCGGGCGGGAAGAGCTCCGTGAGCTTCGGGTTCGTGAAGCGCCAGCCGAGCGTCGTGTCGTAGAGCGGCCGGTCGCTGCGCTCGAACGGCTTCTCGGCCTTCGGCGTCACGAAAGGCGCGCGGCTCATCGACTCCTCGCCGCCGGCGACGAAGAGGTCGCCGTCGCCCGCGATCACGGCGTGGCAGGCGCCGATCACGGCCGCGAGGCCGGAGGCACAGAGGCGGTTGACCGTCACTCCGGCCGCGGATTCGGGAAGCCCCGCGAGCAGCGCCGCCATCCGCGCGATGTTGCGGTTGTCCTCGCCGGCCTGGTTGGCGGCGCCGAACCAGACGTCCTCGATCTGCTCCGCCGGAACGCCCGCGCGCGCCACGGCTTCGCGGATCACGAGCGCCGCGAGATCATCGGGACGCACGCCCGAGAGCGCGCCGCCGTAGCGGCCGATCGGCGTGCGAACGGCGGAGAGGACGACGGCCCGGCTCACGGGCGCGAATCCTACGCAGCGGCGGCGGCTCGACCGAGCAGCCGGTCGATCGCGGTCATGCCTTCGTCGCCGATGTCGACGCTGTGCTCGTTCACGTAGAGCGCGATGTGCGCCGCGCAGACCTCGTCCGACATCTCGTGCGAGAGCGAGCGGACGTACTCGCGACTGGCCTCGGGATCCGCGAACGCGTACTCGACCGAGGCGCGGATCGCAGCCTCGCCCTCGTCCACGAATCCCGGCTCCAGATCGCCCCGCGCGAAGATCCCGGCCAGCGGCACCGGCAGGCTGGTCTCTCCCTCCCACCACTCGCCGAGGTCGGCGACCCTGACGAGTCCGTGCTCGCCGTACGTGAAACGGCTTTCGTGGATGATCAGGCCGGCGTCCACCTCGCCCGCGACGACCGCATCGAGGATCCTGTCGTAGCGCAGCTCGACCACGTCGCCGATTGCCGCCGCCGCCAGCCTGAGCAGCAGGAACGCCGTCGTCTCGCGGCCCGGGACAGCGATGCGCCCGCCCGCAGCATCCGCCAGCGAACCCGGCTCGCGGGCGACCACGAGCGGGCCGACACCGCGCCCGAGCGCGGCGCCGCTGCGCAGCAGCCGGTACCGGTCGCCCGCGGCCGCCGCCGCGCCGAAGCTCAGCTTCGACAGCTCGAGCTCACCCACAGCCGCCCGCTGGTTCAGCTCCTCGATGTCGAGCAGCACCGGCTCGACCTCGAACGACGCGGGAACGAGCCCGTGCACGAGCGCGTGGAACGCGAACGCGTCGTTCGGGCAGGGCGTGAAGCCGAACCTCAGCTTCACGAGCGCCCGAAGAACCAGGCCTCGAGCGGCTTCAATAGCTCGTCGCGCGTGAACGGCCGGACGGGCTCCGCGTGGCCGTCGCGCTCCGAGACGGTGAAGTCGTCCTCGAGCGTCTCGTTCGCCTCCTGCAGCGCGTCCCCGAGCTCGTAGCCCTCGAAGACGTAGTCCTCCGGCCGCGGCTCCTTCTGTGTACGCCAGTCCGGATTGACGGCGCGGCCGACGGCCCAGAGGCCGCCTTCTTTGCGCTCGATCCAGATCACGACCGTCTCGGGGTCGCCGGTGGAGTCGACACCGTGGAGCACGCGCTCCGCGAACCGACCGCGGTCGGTGGACGCCTTCACGCCCTGGACTTTATTGCACCTCGCGCCCGGCGCCCGAAGCCCGCGCGCGCTCGACTGCCGCAGCCGCGACGGCCACGTCCCACGCCGCGAGCCCGTTGGACTTGAAGACGACGATGTCCCCGTCCGACTGGCGGCCCGTCACGTCCCCGCCGACGACCTCCTGCAGCTCGTGCACCTCGAGCCAGTCGAGCACTCCCGACCCGATCGGCTCGATCAGATCGGCGGACTCGAGCTTCGCGTCGTCGAGCGAGTCGCAGCAGACGAAGGCGGCACGCTCGAGAACCACGTTGTCGAGCTCACGCTTGCGGCCGTCGTTCGCGCCGACGGCGCAGACAAGCGCGCCTGCGCGCAGCCACTCGCCGCGAAGGACCGGGTCGCGCGACGTGGTCGCGGTGACAACGACGTCGCAGGCGGCTGGATCCTGGTGGCTCTCGCCCGGCTCGGCGCCGTGCTCTTCGCAGAACGCGCGCAGTCGTTCCTCGGTCCGGCAGTAGGCGACGACGCGCTCGAGCTGGGGAACGGCCTCGCGGATGCACGCGACCTGCGACTCGGCCTGCCAGCCGCAGCCGATCACGCCGAGGCTGGTCGCGCCGCTCGCGGCGAGATGCTTGGCCGCAACGCCGCTCGCGGCGCCGGTGCGGAGCTGGCCGAGCTTGTCGGCCTCGATCACCGCCACGAGCTCGGGCGAGTCGGCGCGGAAGAGGAGGACGACGAAGCGCGCGCCGCCGGCGAAGCCGACGTAGACCTTCGCACCCGCGTAGCCGAGCTCCAGGTCTGCGGCCGCCATGACCGCGAGCGCTCCTTCCTCGAGGCCGAGCCGGTACCGCGGCCGGTTCTCGACGCTCCCCGCCGCCAGACGGCGGAAGCACGCCTCGATCGCCTCCACGGCGTCCGCAGGCGTGAGCAGCTCGGCGACGTCCTGCTCGGTGAGATAGAGCGGCATAGGCCGATTGTGCCCAGACACACGACGGCCGGCGTGATGCCGGCCGTCGCGTGATAGTGCGCGCTCGGGAAGAGCGCTACTGGATCGTGTACTCGTACGGGATGCCGATCAGCTCGTCGGCGCTTGGATAAGCGTCCCTGAGGACACGGAAGGCCTGATCGTGACGTTGACCGTCGCAGAGCTGCCCGGGTTGATGACGACCGGCCAGAACGTCGTCGGGTTAACGTGCCCGAGAAGCTCCTTGACGGTCACCCGGTAGTACCACCCGAGGCTGAAATCACCGGGGACCGTGTCGCGGAACAGTCCCTTCCCAGCCTGATCCTCGTCGGGTCGCCAGCACTCTCTCACTAGCTCTTAGTCTCAGGCGCGCCGAACCTTTGTGCGAACCGGCTCGGCATGTTCTCCGGGAGGGTGAACACATGAAAGCGGCACTGCTTGCCGTCGCGCTGGGACTGGCGTCCCTGACGCTGGCCACGATGTCCCTGGGCGCGAATGGCATCGAGAGCAGCGACTGCCCGAAGAAGGAGCCGGCCAGAACGGGGCATCCGGCTCTCCTGACGATCAAGGCCCTGCACATCGTCAACAAGCCGATCCGCACGCAATGTCCGGATCTGGCGAAGGGGCCGATCTGGGACCTGGGCTGGGCCGAGCGGCCCGGCGACGGGCTCACGATGGTCATCGACGCGCACGACGTGACGCCTGTGCCGGGCTACGGCGCGCACGGCCCGTTCTACCGCCTCTACACGATCAAGCCGGGCCAGCTGGTGAAGATCAAGTGGCACGGCGTCTGGCGGACGTACCGGTTCGTCACTCATCCGTTCGCCAAGCCGCAGCTCCTGAAGAACGGCCGGGTCAACGACAAGCCCATCAAGGACTGGCGAGGCGAGGTCGTGTACTTCAGATGCTGCTGGCCGCGCTACACGCGTAACGACTATCTGTACGAAAGAGCGGTGCTGGTACAGCCCAAGCAGTAGAGCTTGATGCGCCCGGCATGATTCGAACATGCGACCTCTGCCTCCGCAGGGCAGCGCTCTATCCCCTGAGCTACGGGCGCTCGGGATGGGCAGTGTAGCGCCGGGCTAGCTGCGGCCCAGCAGCCGCGAGAGCAGCCCAGGCTGCTGCGGGCGGCCGGGCAGGTTCGCGGCTTTGACGCATTCGAGATGCGCGTGCCGGCGCCGGGTTGTGTCTCCTTCGGGCGAGATCAGGACGTGGTCGCTCATCGCGTGCAGCTGATAGCCGCACAGCGGGCATCTGTACGTCTTCGGCGTGAGACTGCGGACCGGCCGGATCGAGTACCACTCAGCCGGCTCGAGCCGCGAGCGCGAGCGGCGCGTCATCGGGCACCTCCGTCCGCACGTAGGCGAGCGCGACAACGGTCCCGTCGTCGCGGGGCGCTGCGCTCGTGACACGGCCGACCTCCCGTCCGTCGTGGAGGAGTGGCACGTTGCGGTCGGGCAGCTCATCGAGCTCGAGGACGCGCAGCCCGCGGTTCGGATGCCCCCGGAAGTGGAGCCGCGCGATCGGCTCCTGCCCCGGGTAGCAGCCCTTCGAGAACGAGACGTGCGTCTTGTCGAGGCCCGCCTCCGCCGGGAGGATCCGGTCGTCGATCTCGTGCCCCCAGCGGGGCACGCCGCTCTCGATCCGGAACAGCTCGAGCTCGTCTTGCGAGAGGGTCGGCTCAAGCCCGGTATCGAGCGCCTCGCGGGCGCCCGGCCAGTCCGTCGCGAAGCCGTCCACGCCGCCGAAGAGGAGCACCGACTCGTGCGCCTCGCGCTCGATCTCGCACTGCGCGCGCAGGCGCATCCGCGTCAGCTGCGTGCGCACGACATCGCCCAGACCGGGCTCGGTGAGGAGCAGAAAGTCGTCGTCGGCCCGGCGCAGGACGACGACCGGCGCGATCACCCGAGCCTTGGCGGTGAGCAGGAGCGCCGGGCACGCCTCGCCGGGCTCGAGCGCCTCGACGTCGTTCGACACCATCCGCTGCAGGTAGTCCGCCGCGTCTGGTCCCGCGACGCGAACGAACTCCCGCGCTCTCGCAGCCACGTCCATGCGGTTTAGTGTGCCGGGCGATGCCCCTCTTCCGCTCGAAAGCCGAGGACAAGGTGCGCGCCGCGGGCTACGACCCCGCTCGCCTGCCGCCCGGCCAGTACCTGACCGAGAAGTGGCCCGTGCTCCACGCGGGGGACGTCGCGCACGTCGACATGGCGACCTGGACCATGCGCATCTTCGGCGAGGTGGAGGCGGAGGTCACGCTCGACTACGAGCAGCTGCAGGCGCTCCCGGCGACCGACGTGACGACCGACATCCACTGCGTCACGCGGTGGAGCCGTTTCGACGCCGGCTTCCGCGGCGTCCACTGGCGAGAGCTCGCGCAGCTCTGCCGGCCGAAGCCGTCGGCGCACTTCGCGATCGCGCACGCCGATGCCGGCTACACCGAGAACCTGCCGCTCTCCGCGCTCGACGAGGAGAACGCGCTGGTCGCCTACGAGGCCGACGGCGAGCCGCTGACCGCGGAGCACGGCGGGCCCGTTCGCCTCCTCGTCCCGTCGCGCTACTTCTGGAAGAGCGCGAAGTGGCTGAACGGGATCGAGCTCGCCCCGGCCGACCGGCCGGGCTTCTGGGAGCGCTACGGCTATCACAACGACGCAGATCCCTGGAAAGAGGAGCGCTACGGATTCTGATGGGCGAGCTCCTCGTCCACGAGTTCACGACAGTCGACGGGATCGTCGACGCCCCGACCTGGACGTTCGCCTTCGGCTTCGACCCGAAGATGGGCGATGCGATCGCCGACCTCACTGGGCGATCGGGCGCCATCCTGCTAGGGCGCACGACCTACGAGATGTTCGAGCCCGCCTGGTCGAGTCGGACGGAAGAGGACGACCCGGGTGCGCCGTTCTTCAACGACACGCCCAAGTACGTCGTCTCGTCGACCTTGACCGAGCCGACCTGGCGCAACTCCAGGATCCTCGGACCGTACGCCCCCGCGACGATCCGCCAGCTCAAGGCCGCCGTCGCAAGCGACATCTACGTCAGCGGCAGCGGGACGCTGGTGCGGGCGATGCTGGCGGACGACCTCGTCGACGAGCTGCACCTGTTCGTGTTCCCGCTCACCCGCGGACAGGGGCCGCGGTTGTTTGCCGACGGCGCCCCGCCGCTGAACCTCTCGCTCGAGGCGTACGAGCGGTACCCCAACGGCGTCGTCCACCTTGGCTATGCGCCGTCCGCCCAAACGGGGTAAAGCCCGCGGGAGTCGTTGCCGATACAGACAGCTGAACCACCTCCCCCTACGAGAAACGGCGCCCCGCAAGGGCGCCGTTTCTCGTCTGGGAGTACGTTCTGCGCGTGGACGACGAAGACGTCCGGACCGAGTCGCAGAAGGAGTGGGCGAACTGGGCCGCCCACGGCTATCGCAAGCGGTATCAGCCGCGCTCGGTGCTCTGGTTCGGCGGCATCTTCTGCGCGCTCCTCATCGTGTTCCTGCTGGTGATCTTCACCAGCCGCTTCCCCTAGAACGGCGAAGGCCCGCCGAAGCGGGCCCTCCCGTGGACCAAGCCCGAAGGCTCGTTACATCATCCCGCCCATGTCCGGCATGCCGGCGCCGGCGCCCACGGGGTTCTTCTCCGGGGCCTCGGCGACAACCGCCTCGGTGGTGAGGATGTTCTTCGCAATCGACGCGGCGTTCTGCAGCGCCGAGCGGGTGACCATCGTCGGGTCGCCGATCCCGCTCTTGAGCAGGTCCTCGACCTCGCCGGTCTCGACGTTCAGGCCGAAGCCCTTCTCGGCGCCCCGCACCTGCTGGACGACGACCGAACCCTCGAGGCCCGCGTTGTACGCGAGCTGACGAAGCGGCTCCTCGAGTGACCGGAAGATGATCTGCGCACCGGTCTTCTCGTCACCCTCGAGCTTGCCGAGGATGTCGCCGCCGACCTCGTCGGCCGCGTTGATGAGCGCGACACCGCCGCCCGGCACCTGGCCCTCCTCGAGGGCGGCGCGGGCCGCCTGCAGCGCGTCCTCGACGCGGTGCTTCTTCTCCTTCATCTCGGTCTCGGTCGATGCGCCGACCTTGACCACCGCGACGCCGCCGGACAGCTTCGCGAGCCGCTCCTGGAGCTTCTCGCGGTCGAAGTCGGAGTCGGTGTTCTCGATCTCGGACTTCAGCTGCTTGATGCGGCCCTTGATGGCCTCGGTGTCACCGGCGCCGTCGATGATCGTCGTCGTGTCCTTGTCGACGACGACGCGACGGGCACGGCCGAGCTGCGAGAGCTTCGTGTTCTCGAGCTTGAGACCCATCTCCTCGGTGATCACCTCGCCGCCGGCGAGGATCGCGATGTCCTCGAGCATCCGCTTGCGGCGATCGCCGAAGCCGGGCGCCTTGACGGCGACGGCCTGGAACGTGCCGCGGAGCTTGTTGACGACGATCGTGGCGAGCGACTCGCCCTCGACGTCCTCCGCGACGATCAGCAGCGGCTTGCCCGACTGAATGACCTGCTCGAGCACCGGCAGGAGGTCCTTGACCGCGCCGATCTTCGAGTTGGCGATGAGGATGTACGGATCCTCGAGCACCGCCTCCATCCGCTCCGGGTCGGTGATCATGTACGGCGAGAGGTAGCCCTTGTCGAACTGCATGCCCTCGGTGAACTCGAGCTCGAGACCAAGGGTCTGGCCCTCCTCGACGTTCACGACGCCGTCCTTGCCGACCTTCTCGATCGCGTCGGCGATGACGTCGCCGATCTCACGCTCGCGCGAGGAGACGGTCGCGATGCGCGCGATGTCCTCGCGGCCCGAGACGTCCTTCGACTGCGACTTGAGGTTCTCGACGACACCGTCGACCGCCGTCTCGATGCCGCGCTTCAGCGCCATTGGGTTCGCGCCGGCCGCGACGTTCTTCATTCCCTCGCGGACGATCGCCTGTGCCAGGACGGTCGCGGTCGTCGTGCCGTCGCCTGCGACGTCGTTCGTCGCCGTGGCGACCTCGCGCACGAGCTGCGCGCCCTGGTTCTCGAAGACGTCCTCGACCTCGATCTCGCGGGCGATGGTGACGCCGTCGTTCGTGATGGTGGGAGCGCCGAACTTCTTGTCGAGCACGACG
>DATFSG010000011.1:0-3254 GCA_035262765.1 Gaiellaceae bacterium
TCAGCCAGTCGGAGCTCGCCGAGAGGCTCGGCCAGCCCCTCGGTACCATCAAAAGCCGGATGTTCGGGGGGCTCTCGCGCATGCGCGAGCTGCTCGGCGAACCCGGGACGGAGACTTCATGGACGCCCACGACCTGACCGCTGCGTACGCGCTCGACGCGCTGAGCCCGGACGAGGCCGAGGCCTACGAGCGGCACCTCAGCCAGTGCGAGGAGTGCCGCGCGCAGCTCGCCGAGCTCAACGAGGGAGCCGCGGCTCTCGCCTTCGGCACGGTCGCGCCTGCTCCGCCTCCGCGGCTCCGCGAGGCGATCCTCGACCGGGCGGCGGCAGAGCGCTCGAACGTCGTCCCGCTTCTGCGTCGCCGCTGGGTTTCGCGCGGGCTCGCAGTGGCCGCGGCCGCAGTGGCCTGCATCGCGGTCGGCCTCGGAGTCTCCCTGAGCCAGTCGAGTCACACGAAGACCTTCGCGCTCATGATCAATCCCGACCGGACCGCCACGCTTCAGGTGACGGGCCTCGCGGCGGCGCCGAGCGGCAAGACCTACGAGGCGTGGGTGATCCCGGCGGGGCAGTCGCCGCGGCCGGCGGGCCTGTTCCACGGCGGCCAGAGCACGACCCTGCATCTCCGCGGGACCGTGCCCAAGCACGCGGTGGTGGCCGTGACGAAGGAGCCGGCCGGCGGTTCACCGCAGCCGACGACGCACCCGTTCTACGTCTCGCCGCCGGCCTAGCTCAGCCGCCCAGCATCTGCTCGGCTGCCTCCGACGGCTCCAGATCGGGTAGCCGTGTCATCCGGAAGGACTGGAGGAGCCCGAGCAGGGCGGCGAGCAGCGGGATGAGAAGCGCGATCTGCAGCGCTTTCGGCCGCGCGATCGTGTTGATGTGGATGATCTCCGCCTGGACGTCCGCCGGCTGATCCTTGAGCAGCGTCTCGAGGTGAGTGTTGGTCATCACCTCGGCGTTCTTCTCGAGGCTCTTGGAGACCTGGGTCTTCTCGGCCGGCGACAGCACGGTGCTCGCGTTCGCGTAGTGCGTGAAGAGCAGCGACAGCGAGGCGAGCATGATCGCCCCGGCAAACGCGAGCCCGAAGGAGAGGCCGAACGAACCGCCGGCAGAGTTGACCCCCGCCGCCTCGCTCACGCGCTCCTCCTCGATCGGCGAGAGTGTGTAGTTGTTGAGCTGCGAAACGAGGAGCCCGAGACCGCTGCCGGCGATCAGCAGCGGGACGATCATCGCCCAGCCCGAGTCGTTCCACGAGATGATCGGAATGAGGATCCCTACGCCGACGGCGAGCAGGAGGAAGCCGGCGCGGATGATCTTGCTCGGACTCATGTGGCCCGCTCGCCTGCCCGCGAGCAGCGCGACGAAGAACATGCTCAGCGACAGCGGCGCGAGCGACAGGCCCGCTTCCAGCGCGTTGTACTCCAGCACCATCTGCAGGAACATGGGCAGCACGATCATCAGGCCACCCAGCGCGATCTGCTGGAGCGTCTGGCTCGAGATCCCGAGGCGGAAGTACTTGGACTTGAAGAGGTCGACGTCGAGCAACGCCGGTTTGCCCTCGCGCTTCCGCTTCCGCAGCCACCACGTGAGAAGGCCGAGGCTGCCGGCACCAATCGCGACCAGCGCGCCGACCGCCGCGCCACCACTTTCCCAGACGAGGATCCCGAGCACGACGCCGCCCATGCCGAGCGCCGACAGGACGGCCCCGACGCCGTCGATGCCGCGGTCTCCCGTGTAGGGCACGTCGCGGACCCGCCCGAGGCCGAGCAAGACGCACGCGATGATCACCACCTCGCCACCGAACGCGACCCGCCAGGAGAGATAAGTCGTGATGAAGCCGCCGAGGAGCGGCCCGACGGCTGCGGCGATCGCAGCGGCGGCTCCGACAAGCGCATAGGTTCGGCGCTGCGCCGCTCCCTGGAAGTTGCCGTGGATCAACGACTGCATCGCCGGCAGCAGCAGCGAAGCACCGAGCCCGCCGATGATGGCCCAGCAGATGACGATGGGAAGCAGACTCTGAGAGAACACCATCGACAGCGCGCCGATCGCGTACCCGATCAGGCCGAGGGTGTAGGCCTTCTTACGGCTCCACAGGTCGCCGATCTTGCTGCCGATGAGGATGAACGCCGCCGAGACGAGAGCCTCGAGGGCGATCGCCGACTGGACGCTGCTCGCGGTCGTGTGCAGGTCGTGCACCACGGCCGAGATCGAGACGTTCATCAGCGACGTGTCGACGACGAGCACGAACATCGCCATCGCGAGCAGAATCGCGACGAGATGGTCCCCGCTCGACTCCTCCGCCGGCGCCGCGGGGACGGCTACCGAGTCACCCGCCACTACGACGAGTGTGACGCACTTGACGGCGTACTGCGAGCGCCGGGGAGAGGCTCGCGGCCCAGACGATGATCCCCGAGCTGATGAAGATCCAGAAGTAGATGGCGAGCACGACGCCGAGCCCGCCGTAGTCCGTCGCGTAGAGATCGACCCAGAACTGCATGACATAGCGCGAGACGAGCGTCAGGACGACGAGCCCGAGAGCCGTGAGGACCGCGCCGGGCACGAGGTCTCGAGGCGCGAGCTGCTTGTGCGTCAGCAGCCACGGGACCACGACGAAGAACCCGATCAGGAAGCCGAGCCAACCAAGGCCGAGCAACGATTTGACGACGAACGAACGCGTGTGGAAGTCGTTCAGCTGCACCAGCAAGAGCAAGAGCAGTCCGTAGAGGCCGGCGAGGACGGCGCCGTAGCCGACCTGGTCGGACAGGCCCGTCTTGAGCTCGAGCTGCCACGCCCGCGCGTTGACGAGCTGCAAGACGCGCCCGAACCCGATTCCGAACACCAGCGCGCTCACGATCGCGAACAACGCCGACCCGAGCTCGTGCGAGCGGCCCGCTCCGAGCACGTTGTGGATCAGCTCCGAGGTCGACGCGTTGAGCTTGTAGTGATGGACGATCGAGTTCGCGAGCGAGTTGGGATGCGGGTCGAGGTACTCCTCCATGACCAGCAGCGCCGGCAGGACAGCCACCAGGATGTAGAGCGACAGCAGCGCCGTTTGCAGCGGCCCGTCCACCGCCCGGTACCGACGCCAGGCCCCGATCGCGACCCCACGACGCGAGCCCGGATCCTGCCGGTCGACCCACTCCTGAACTTTGGACACCGGCCGCGGCACGCGGCCAACTATCGCCTAGCGGCCGTACCTCTGCCAGAAGTCGGCCAGCCATTCGGGCGAGAGGTCGCGCTTGTCCTCGACCTTCA
>DATFSG010000012.1:0-20609 GCA_035262765.1 Gaiellaceae bacterium
ACGCAGAACTTCGTCACCGAGGTCGCGCTGGACGGAGATCTCGACGCTGCGACCAAGGGCAAGCTCGTCGAGCTGGCCCAGGACGAGTCGTTCCTGCTCGCGGTCGAGGAGTACCTCGTCCGCACGCACCGCCTGCACTGAGCTATCCGTCTCTTGTTCGATTCGTTGCTATGTGGGAGGGTTGCTTCCGCGCAGGCAGGAGCCAAGCAGGGGAGAAAGCGACGTGTTTCCGTCGGGAGCTGCGTTCAAGCTCGGTGTTCCGCTCTTGCTTGCCGTGGTCTTTCTGTGCAGCGGTTGCGGCAAGCCATGCCAAGACCTCCGGCTATACGTAGCCAACCCTGACGGGAGCAATCTTCACCGAGTGAAGCTTCAGGGCGAAAGCGAGCCCTTAGGAGCCTTCTGGACACCCGACGGGCGAATCACAGAGGGCGGCTGCGTATCGTGGAAGCCGGATGGCTCCGACGGAGGGCCGGTCGGAACGCGGACCGTCGGACACGGTTGCGCGGATGGAGGATCACGGCTGTCTCCCGACTCCCGGGAGAAACTCGTCCTGCGGGGCTGGGACCGGGGCCTGTACATCGTGCGAGTCAGCGATGGCAAGCGCCTGCTGAAGATCTCCCATGGCGTAGACGACGCGACCTGGGGTCCCGGAAAAAAGATCCTCTACGTCGACCGCAACGACAAGCTGGTGGTCGTGAACCCGGACGGAAGCGATCGGCACAGGGTGAGACTCGACGGTGCAGACGAGGCAGGACCCACCGAAGCCTTTTGGACGCCGTCCGGACGGATCTCATCCGGCTGTTGGTCGTGGAAGCCGGATGGCTCCGACCGACGGCGGCTGACGAGGCCGCCAGGCTGGGCCGTCGACTGTGCTGGCTCATTTTCGCCCGATCGTCGCGAACGAGTGGTTGCGAGAGGAGACCATCTGGACATCGTGCGAGTCAGTGATGGAAAGAGGCTCCGCCGGCTGACCACGTCTGGTGACGTTGTGCACGTCAGTTGGGGCCCTGGGAAGCAGATCATCTGGGTCCAAGACAATGGCGATGACTCACAGGGCAAGTGTGGCGACTGAGGCCGCGCTCCAAATAGCGAAAGCCCGCCATCGCGGGGCCTTCAGGAAGTGCGGCGCGTGCCGCTTCATGGGCGATCCTGGATTCGAACCAGGGACCTCCGCCTTATCAGAGCGGCGCTCTAACCAGCTGAGCTAATCGCCCGCGCGAGCGCTGATTGTAGCCGCGGCGTTCTCGAGCGCCTCGGCCAGCTCGGCGAGGTCGTGCTCGTCCCCGAACGGCAACTCGACCCGCCCCGGAACGACGCGCGCGTGGCGACCCGTCAGTTGCTCGACCGCAGTGCGCACCCGGTCGGCGAGCGCCGGATCGACGGGAACCGAGCGCGTCCGCGGCCGCTGGCGTGCGCCGGCCCACTTCGCCCGCTGCTCGGCTGCCCGCACCGAGAGCCCCCGCCGCACGATCTCGCGCGCGAGCCGGCGGCGGCCTTCATGGTCAGGCACGGCGAGGACGGCCCTCGCGTGTCCCTCGGTCAGCTGGCCGCGCTCGACCATCCCGAGCACGTCGTCGGGCAGCTCGAGCAGGCGGATCCGGTTCGAGACGGACGGCTTGGAGCGGCCGACCCGCTCGGCGACTTCCCCAAGCGAGAGCGAGAACTCGTCGATCAGAACTGCATACGCGCGAGCCTCTTCGATCGGCGTGAGTTGCTCGCGCGCAACGTTCTCGACCAGGCCGAGAAGGAGCGTGTCGCGGTCGTCGGCCGTGCGCACCACGGCGGGAACCGTCTCGCGGCCGGCTTCCCGCGCCGCCCTCCAGCGCCGCTCGCCTGCGACGATCTCGTAGCCGCCCACGCCGCGCGGCCGCACGAGCAGCGGCTGGATCACGCCCTGGCGACGCACCGACTCAGCGAGCCCGGAGGCGGCCTCGGGCTCGAAGCGGCGGCGCGGCTGGCGCGGGTTGGGGTGGATCGCGTCGACCGGGATCTCGAGCAGCTCGCTCGGGACCGGGTTGCCGCCGATCAGGACCTCGAGGCCGCGGCCGAGCCCGCGACGAGGGGAGGACTCAGGCGCGCTCGACAAGCTCCATCGCCACCTTCCAGTAGGCGTCGGCTCCGGCGGAGCGACGGTCGTAGGCAATCGCGGGCAGTCCATGGCTCGGAGCCTCGGCGAGGCGCACCGAGCGCGGGACGGAGGTGCGGAAGACGAGCTCGCCGAAGTGTCTCCGCACTTCCTCCTCGACCTGATGGGCGAGCCGCGTGCGGCCGTCGACCATCGTGAGGAGGAGGCCCCCGATGCCGAGGTTGGGGTTGAGCCGCCGGCGGATCAGCTCGACCGAGTGGAGGAGCTGCGTCAGGCCCTCGAGCGCGTAGTACTCCGCCTGCACCGGCACGAGCACGCGGTCCGAGGCGGCGAGAGCGTTGACCGTCAGAGGGCCGAGCGACGGCGGGCAATCGAGGAAGACGAAGTCGTACTGCTCGCTCCCCGAGGCAAGCGCCTGGGCGAGATAGCGCTCGCCGTCCGCGCGGCCCGAGAGCTCGACCACGGCGCCGGCGAGATCCGGCTTGGCCGGGACGAGATCGAGGTTCGCGAAGGCAGTCGGATGGACGAGCTCGGTGAGCGGCGCGCCGTCGAGCAGGTCGTAGCTCGACGTCCCGTTCGCGCGCATCCCAAGGCCCGAGGTTGCGTTCGCCTGCGGATCCAGGTCGATTACGAGCGAGCGCTCGCCGGCCTCCGCCAGACAGGCGGCGAGGTTGACGGCAGTGGTGGTCTTGCCAACACCACCCTTCTGATTCGCAAGGGCGTAGATGCGGCTCATGGCCGAGGTCATTGTCGCTAGGCCAGCGGACGCTTCTTCGCCACCCCGACCCGGCGTGGGAAGCCCGGCGGAGTCGGTAGCACCTTGAGCAGCACCGCCAGACCGCCGTAGACCTCCGGGACGCGCGCTCCGAGCTGCACGGAAACACGCGCGAGCTTGTCGAGGTCGGCGCTTTCGCCGAGCCAGAGGATTGCCGCGCCGCCGATGGCGACGAGCGGCAGGCACCACTCCGCAGCGACGAGCGGCTGGGCGAGCGCCTTCGCCGTCGCGACGTCCCAGGCCTCGACCGGCTGCTCCTCCGCGCGGCCCCAGACGACCCGCGCGTTCGGCGGCGCCCAGTGGCTGAGGAAGTCGCATTTCCGCCGCTCCGCGTCGAGCAGCGTCACCTCGCGTTCGGGCAGCGCCGCCGCGAGCGGGATACCCGGCGAGCCGCCGCCCGAGCCGATGTCGATCAGCGGGCCATCGTACTGCTCGACGATGGGCAGCGCCCGCAGCGCGTCGTCGAGCAGCATCTCCCGCGCGCTCTCGCGATCGCGAAGCGCCGTGAGCCCCGGCGTCGCGACAACCGCGTCGAGCCAGTCGTCAGTCTGGAATGACGACGACGTAACGATTCGGCTCCGTACCTTCGGAGGTCGTGCCAACGCCCGCGACCTCCTTGAGGCGCAGATGGACGACCTTGCGTTCGACCGCGGTCATCGGCTCGAGCTCCTCCGCCTCGCCCGACTCGCGCACCCGCTCGGCGACGCGATCGGCGAGCGTCTCGAGCGTCGCCTGCCGCCGGGCGCGGTAGCCCGCAGCGTCGACGACAACGTCCTGCTTCTCCTCGCCGTGTGCGCGATAGGCGATCACGTTGAGGAGATACTGGATCGCGTCGATCGTCTGGCCGTGCCGGCCGATGAGCAGACCGACGTCGGGGCCGGAGCAGGTGACGACGATCGCCTCCGGCTCGTCGCGCGCAACAACATCGGCGTCGACACCGAGGGTCTCGACGATCTGTGCCACGAGCGCTCGGGCCTCGCCGGCCTGGCCGCTTTCCTCGGCCGAGGGCTCGACTGCAGCCGCTGCTTCCGCCGCCTCGGCCGGCAGATGCGCGACGACGCGGGCCGGCTCGTAGCCGACACCGAGAATCCCGCGCTCGCCCTCGGCGACGACCTCGAACTGCACCGTTGCCTTGTCGAGGCCGGGATGTCGCCGCTCGAGCTCACGCAACGCCGCCCACTTCGCCTCGCCAACCGTCTCCCCGGTCGCCTCGGCGGTCAGGTCCGCGAGCTCGCTCATCTCCGGCTGGTGCGCTTCTTCTTGCGCCGCACCTGGCGGGGCGGCTGCTGCGAGGCCGACTGAGCCGGCTTCGGCGCCGGCACGTCAGGCTGCGCTCCGTTGCCGCTCGAGCCGTCGTCCTTCGGCGGCGTGCGCGAGCTGCGCCGCTCGGGGACCGGCGCCGGCGTTCGCGCAACAAGGCGCCTGGTGATCAGCCCCTGCCCGACCGTCCAGAGGTTCGTCGTCACCCAGTAGAGAACGAGTCCGGCCGGGAAGTGCGCGATGACGAAGACGAAGAAGAGCGGCATCAGCATGAAGAGGATGCGCTGCGTCTTGTCGGCCGTCGCGGCCATGAACAGGGTCGAGGCCATCTGGCTCCCGACGTAGACGACGAGCAGCACGTAGCCGCCCCAGGAGGAGGTCGTCTTGGCCGAGATGTCGGGGATCAGCGGGTGGAGCCATGACAGGTCCGCGTTCGTCCCGAAGTTGAAGTGCTTGAGCGTGTAGTAAAGGGAGATGAAGACCGGGATCTGCAGGAGCATCGGCAGGCACGAAGCGGCCGGGTTGATCTGGTTCTCCCGGTAGAACTTCATCAGCTCTTCGTTCTGCTTCTGCTTGTCGCCCTTGTACTTCTTCTGGATCTCCTTCATCTGCGGCGCGTGGCGCTGCAGGCTCTGCATCGAGTGGATCTGCTTGATCGTCAGCGGGACGAGGATGATCCGCACGCAAACCGTCGTGGCGACGATCGCCCACGCCCACGTCAGCCCGACGTTCGAGTGGAAGAAGTCGAGGACGTGCCGCATGATCGCCTCGAGCTGGCTGAGGATCGGGATCGCGAAAAGCATCATCGGACCGGGTCGAAGCCTCCGTGGCTCCAGGGGTTGCAGCGGAGCAAGCGCCAGCCGGCGAGGACACTGCCCTTGACCAGACCGTGCTTGCGCAGCGCCTGCACCGCGTACTCCGAGCACGAGGGGTGGTACTTGCAGGTGGTCGGGAACAGCGCACCGAAGGTCAAGCGGTACACCCAGATCAGGCCGATCCCGAACTTGCTCGGCAGGCGCATCACGGCATTCACGCGGCGAGGACTCCCGTCTGCTCGAGCAGCTCGTCGACCCGCTCGCCGAGCCACGGGAAGCCGTTCGTCTCCGCTGCCTCCACGAGCCCGGGGCGGACGATCAGGACGTAGTCGTGGCCAGCCGGGACGTGCTCCAGCCGCTCGTTCCAGACTTCCCGCAGACGGCGCTTGATCCGGTTCCGCTCGACCGCGCCGCCGGCAGCCCGCGGCACGGCGAAGCCGATGCGCGGGTCCCCGGGCTCCTCCTGCGGCAGCCAGTAGAGGACGAGAAATCGGGACGAGACCGAGCGGCCGCGGCGATGCACCGCGTCGAAGTCCCGGGAGCGGGACAGGCGGTTGGCGCGCTTCACAGATGCCAGCTTAGTGGCGACCGCCGCTACGCCGAGAGGCGGGCGCGGCCCTTGCCGCGGCGGCGCTTCAGGATCGCGCGGCCGGCCTTCGTCGACATCCGCGCGCGGAAACCGTGCTTGCGCTTGCGGCGACGGACGTTGGGCTGGTAGGTGCGTTTCATAACTGCGAAAAGGCTCGTCTTTGCCAGAAAAATCCCCGCCGTCGGCGGGGCTCGGCGGTCAGTATAGCCGCGGCCTGTCCACTGTCTTGTCCACAGCCGCAGACGGCGCAGGCATGCGGCTGGAGCAAGTTGCCCCCACTACTGTCCACACCTGTGGAGGGATGTTTGCAGCCCTGAAAACCCCTGCATACAGCCGCATTTTGTCCTCGACCAAGCCGCTGTTATGCTGGCCGCCGGGCCGGAGACGGGAGGATCAGGGCGTCGGTGGAACACCAAGTTGAGCTGTCTGCAGAGAACCTTTGGGAGGAGATCTCGGGGCGGCTCAAGGAGGCGCTCAGCGACGGCACCTACAGCAAGTGGTTCGGTGAGGTCCACGGTTCCCAGCTCGACGACGACACGCTCGTCCTCGCCGTCCCGAACGATTTCACGCGCGACTGGATCGAGAGCAATTTCCTCGGCTTGATCGGCGCTGCCGTCCGAGACATCCTCGGAGTCGAACGCGCCGTCGAACTCCGGGTCGCGGATGACGGAGAGCGGCGCGCGGAGGATCGCGCGGGGTCGGAGGGCGTCGTTCCCATGGTCCAACGTGGTTTGAGACGGCCCGAGAGCGGCGGTTTCAACGTGAAATACACGTTCGACTCGTTCGTGATCGGCTCCTCGAACCGCTTCGCCCACGCGGCCGCGCTGGCGGTCGCCGAGGCGCCGGCGCAGGCCTATAACCCGCTCTTCATCTACGGCAGCACCGGCCTCGGCAAGACGCACCTGCTGCAGGCGATCGCGCAGTACGTCGCCGAGCACTCGTCCGATCTCTCGGTGCGCTACGTGACGAGCGAGGCCTTCGTCAACGACTTCATCAACTCCCTGCGCGACAAGCGGATCGACGGCTTCAAGCAGCGCTACCGCGCGTATGACGTCCTGCTCATCGACGACGTCCAGTTCTTCGAGGGCAAGGAGCGGTTCCAGGAGGAGTTCTTCCACACCTTCAACTCGCTCTACGAGGTCGGCTCGCAGATCGTGCTGTCCTCCGACCGGCCGCCGCGCGACATCGCGACGCTCGAGGAGCGCCTCCGCAGCCGCTTCGAGTGGGGGCTGATCACGGACATCCAGCCGCCGGACCTGGAGACCCGCATCGCGATCCTGCGCAAGAAGGTGAAGGTCGACGGGATCCACGTCCACGACGAGCAGGTGCTGACGTTCACTGCGAGCCGCGTCTCGACGAACATCCGCGAGCTCGAGGGCGCACTGACCCGAGTCGTCGCCTTCTCCTCGCTCACCGGCCGGCCGATGACGGTCGAGCTCGCCCAGGACGTGTTACGCGACGTGTTCCCCCAGGGAGAGGCCGCGGAAGTCTCGATCAAGCGGATCCAGGATCTCGTCGCCGATCGCTTCGGGCTCACGCACGACGAGCTGTGCGGTGAGAAGCGCTCCCAGAACATCGTCTACCCGCGCCAGGTCGCGATGTACCTGTCCCGCGAGCTCACCGACTCGTCGCTCCCCAAGATCGGCAAGGAGTTCGGCGGCCGCGACCACACGACGGTCATCCATGCGACCTCGAAGATCTCCCGCTTGATCCGTGAGGACAGGTCTGTGTACAACCTCGTGCAAGAGCTCACCGCACGTGTGAAGCAGGTGCGCTGACGCTTGCCGCCTGTGGGACCCTCCGCATCGTCCACAATGAAGCTCCACACGCGAACCGCAGGAAGGAAGCGACCTTGAGCACGTCTTCCCCGTCGTCCACACTCCCTACTACTTCAACGAGAATCCTTAGATGATCGAGAGTGACATCGCAGTCGGTGCCGGGTTGAGGATTAGCTGCTCGAAGGACGAGCTCGTGCAGGGCCTCACGCTCGTCGGTCGCGCGGTTTCGAGCCGCACGGCGATCCAGATCCTGTCCGGGATCCTGCTCGAGGCTCACAACGGCGAGCTGCGCCTGGCCGCGACCGACATGGAGCTTTCGCTGCGCGCGACGGTGCCGGCCCAGGTTGAAGGGGATGGTGCCATCGTCCTGCCGGGCCGCACGCTGGTCGACATCGCACGGCTGCTGCCGGGAGACGAGGTCACGATCGAGCACAAGGCGGCCGAGTCGGTCGTCCACGTCGCCTCCGGAAGCGCCAGCTACACGCTGCACACGTACAACGCCGAGGACTTCCCGCGGCTGCCGGAGCTCACCGAGGCGGAGACGTTCACGGTCGACCGCGACGCGTTGCTCGAGACGATCGGCCGGGTCGCGCGCGCGGCTTCGCGTGACGAGGCGCGCCCAGTGCTCACCGGCGTCCTCGTCCAGTTCACCGGCGACAAGCTCGTGATGGCGGCCACCGACTCGTATCGGCTTGCAGTCAAGGAGACGTCTCTCTCTTCGTCGGCGCCCGAGCTCGAGGCGATCGTGCCCAGCCGTGCGCTGCAGGAGCTGTCGCGGATCCCGGGCGACGGCGACGAGATCGCGGTCGGCGTGCAGGAGAACCAGGTTCTGTTCTCGACCGGCGGTGTGTGGCTCACTACGCGCCGCATCGACGGCCAGTTCCCGAACTACCGGCAGCTGCTGCCGGAGGCGTTCGAGCACGAGCTGACGATCACCCGCGCGGAGCTCCTCGACGTCGTGCGTCGGGCTGCGGTGATGATCCAGCGCGCGACCCCGCTCCAGCTGCGGTTCGCCGACGGCGAGGTCACCGTCGTCGCGCGCACCCACGAGGTCGGCGAGTCGAAGGAGTCAATGCCGGTCGCGTACAGCGGCGAGCCGCTCGAGATCGGCTTCAACGCCGAGTTCCTCAAAGAAGGTCTCGAGTCGGTCGAGGGCGACGACGTGAAGCTGAAGCTGATCAGCCCGCTGCGGCCGGCGATCCTCACCGACGAGGCCGACGACTTCACGTACCTCGTCATGCCGATCCGCCTTCCGGGCTGATCGTCGAGACCGCTTCGCTCCGCGACTTTCGCTCCTACGAGCGGCTGGAGCTGGCACTGCAGCCGGGGCTCGTGCTGGTGGTGGGGGCGAACGGCGTCGGTAAGACGAACCTGCTCGAGGCGGTGCACGTCGCGACCCAGGGGTTCTCGCCCCGAACGCGCACCGACTCCCAGGTCGTCCGCTTCGGTGCGGAGGGCGCGCGGGCGGCGGTCTCGGGCCGCCGCGGCGAGGTCGCGCTGGAGCTCGAGGTGACGGTGCGGAAGGGCGAGGGCAAGCGCGCCAAGCTGAACGGAGCACCGCTGCGCGCGGCCGAGCAGCTGCGAGGACTGACGTCGACGCTCGTCTTCACGCCCGACCGGCTCGGCGTCGTCAAAGGCCCGCCCGCTGCGCGTCGCGCGTACTTCGACCGCATCCTGGGCCGTTTCGCGCCGACGCGCGCTGCGCTGCCCACGGAGTACGGCGCGGCGGTGGCGCAGCGGAACGCCGCGCTGCGACGCGCCGCGATCGGCGCCTCCGGCCGCGCCGCGATCGAGCCGTGGAGCGAGCGCGTCGCGACACTCGGCGCCGAGCTCGTGGCCGCTCGGCTCGACGTCCTCGCGCTGCTCGAGCCTGCGTTCGGCGCCCGCGCCGATGAGTTCGGACTTGGCGCGGTGTCGCTTCGTTACGACGGGGAGCCGCCAACCGAGGAAGGACTGGCGGCTGCTCTCGACCGCGATCTCGACCGCGGCTTGACCTCCCTCGGCCCGCACCTCGACGACATCGCGATCGCCGCCGGCGGCCGCGAGCTCCGCAGCTTCGGGTCGCAGGGCGAGCAGCGCCTCGCTCTGCTCGCGCTGCTCCTCGCCGAGGCCGAGACGATCGCCGACCGGACGGGCGTGCCGCCACTGCTCCTGCTCGACGACGTCCTGTCGGAGCTGGATCCCGAGCGGCGTCGAGTCCTTGCCGCCCGGGTGCGGAGCGCTGGGCAGGCGCTCGTGACGGCGACCGACGCAGCGATGCTGCCGGCGGAGCCGGACCAGCTGCTCGAGGTGACGCCTGGCGCCGTGCTCGAGGCGGCCGCCTAGTGGAACCGTTGGGCGAGCAAATCCGGGCCGAGTTGAGCCGCGTGGGCGCCGACAGCGGAGCCGGCGACGCGGCCGCGGCCTGGCCGGCGGCCGTCGGTGACGAGATTGCGCGCAACGCCTGGCCGGCGAAGACGCAGCCCGACGGGGCACTCGTCGTCCATGTGCGCGACGCGATCTGGGGCTTCGAGCTGACCCAGCGCGCAGGCGAGATCTCGGCGCGGCTGCCGGGCCGTCCGAAGCTCCGCTTCACGCCCGGACCGCTGCCGGAACCGACTCCCGAGGCCTCCCCCACACCACCGCTGGAGGCTTCCCCGGAGCAAGCGCGGGAGGCCGCCGAGCTCACGGCTGGAATCGTGGATGAAAACCTCCGCGAATCTGTTGCGAAAGTCATAAAAGTGGCGCTCGCAAGGGCGTCGACCGACCGCTCCGTCTGATACACTTCCTCTTGCCCGCAAATGCTTAATTTGCAGGGCTTTTTTCATGACTGAAACGGACTACACCGCTAGGGACATCACCGTCCTCGAAGGACTCGAGCCGGTCCGGCTCCGGCCGGGCATGTACATCGGCTCGACGGGCCTCCGAGGCCTCCATCACCTCATCTACGAGGTGGTCGACAACTCCGTCGACGAGGCGCTCCAGGGACGCAACGACCGGATCGAGGTCACGCTCCATCCGGACAACTCGGTCACCGTCCAGGACTGGGGCGCGGGCATCCCCGTCGACGTCATGCAGGACCAGGGATTGCCGGCGCTGACAGTGATCCTCACGAAGCTGCACGCCGGCGGGAAGTTCGGCGGCGAGGGCTACAAGGTGTCGGGCGGCTTGCACGGCGTCGGCGTGTCGGTCGTCAACGCGCTCTCCGAGCACCTCGTCGCCGAGGTGCGCCGCGACGGCAACGTCTATCGGCAGGAGTTCGAGCGCGGCGAACCGACCGGCGAGATGGAGGTCGTCGGGAAGATGGAGAAGGGCGAGGCGACCGGGACGACGATCACCTTCTTGCCCGACTCCGAGATCTTGGAGGAGCTCGACGTCGACGCAGCGACGATCACGCAGCGTCTGCGCGAGACCGCATTCCTCACGAAGGGCCTCCACATCAAGCTCGTCGACGAGCGCGCCGACGGGAAGACGGTCGAGTTCCACTACGAGAACGGCATCCGCGACTTCGTCGCGTTCATCAACGAGGCCAAGGACCCGATCCACAAGCGGCTCGTCTACTTCGAGGGCGAGACCGAGCAGGGCGCCGTCGAGGTGGCGATGCAGTGGAACTCCTCATACCAGGAGTCGGTCTTCACTTTCGCCAACAACATCAACACCGTCGAGGGCGGCGCGCACCTGTCGGGCTTCCGCAGCGCGCTCACCCGCACGCTGAACGCGAAGGCGCAAGAGCTCAAGCTCCTGAAGGAGAAGGAGAGCCTCGACGGCGAGGATGTGCGCGAAGGGCTGGCCGCGGTCGTCTCGGTGAAGTTGCGCAACCCACAGTTCGAGGGCCAGACGAAGACCAAGCTCGGCAATCCCGGCATCGAGAGCCTCGTCCAGACGACGGTCAATTCCGCGTTCTCGCAGTTCCTCGAGGAGAACCCCCAGGACGGAAAGGCGATCTGCACCAAGGCGATCGCGGCGATGCGCGCGCGGCTCGCGGCGCGGCAGGCGCGCGAGCTCACGCGGCGCAAGTCGGCGCTCGACGGCTCGTCGCTGCCGGGCAAGCTGGCCGACTGCTCGAGCCGCGATCCGGAGTCGACCGAGCTCTTCATCGTCGAGGGCGACTCGGCGGGCGGCTCGGCGAAGATCGGCCGCGACCGCACCTATCAGGCGATCCTGCCGCTGCGCGGAAAGATCATCAACAGCGAGAAGAACCGGATCAACAAGGTGCTCTCGAACAACGAGATCCAGGCGATGATCACCGCGATCGGCACCGGCATCGGCGACGAGTTCGACATCTCGGGCCTCCGCTACCACCGGATCATCGTCATGACCGACGCCGACGTCGACGGCTCGCACATCCGAACGCTCGTCCTCACCTTCCTCTACCGGCACATGCGCGAGCTGTTCGAGTACGGCCACGTCTACATCGCCGTGCCTCCGCTCTACAAGGTGAAGCTCGGCAACCAGGAGTTCTACTTCGAGAAGGATTCGCAACTCGAGGAGCTGCTCGTCCGCGAGCGCTTCGGTGACCTCGAGGTGCGCGACCGTGGCGGCAGCGAGGTCAAGCTCACCGAGGCGCGCTGGAAGCGCTTCACTGGCGCGCTGGCCGAGTTCGAGGGCTGGTCAGCCCGGCTGCGCGCCGACTTCGGGCCGCACGCCTCCGACCTCGTCGTCTCGCACCGCCTCGTCGAGTTGGACATCGCGACGCCGGCCGCCGCCGAGAAGGCGATCGGCGCGCTCCCGCCGAACGGCTACCGGCTCTCCGTGCTCGAGCGGGACGATCAGGGCCTGCAGGTGAAGGTCGTGGAGGAGGAGACGTCGGCCGCGCAGACCGTCGGACTGTCCGCCGAGCTCCTCGCTTCGCCGATCTACGCGAACCTTCGCCGCGCCTACGAGAAGCTCGTCGAGGTCGTTGGCCCGCCGCCGTTCTCGCTCGCGCTCGGCAAGCACAAGGCCGCGCCGGAGACATTCTCCGGGTTGCGGCACGACGCGCTCGAGCTGGCGAAGGAAGTCGGCACGCAGCTCTCGCGCTACAAGGGCCTCGGCGAGATGAACGCCGAGCAGCTGTGGGAGACGACCATGGATCCGCAGAAGCGGCTGCTGGTGCGGGTCGACGTCGAGGACGCCAGCGCCGCCGACCAGCTCTTCTCGATGCTGATGGGCGACCAGGTCGAGCCGCGGCGCATCTTTATCGAGGAGAACGCGAAGGACGCTTTCCTCGATGTCTGAGGTTGATACGGGCGCTCTGGGCTCGGGGCGCATCGAGTCGCGCGAGCTCGAGCAGGAGATGCGCTCGAGCTTCCTCGACTACGCGATGTCCGTCATCGTCTCGCGCGCGCTGCCCGATGTGCGCGACGGCCTCAAGCCGGTGCACCGGCGTGTGCTGTACGGGATGCACGAGGCCGGCCTGCAGCCGAACCGGCCGTACAAGAAGTCCGCCTCCACGGTCGGCGCCGTGATGGCGAACTACCACCCGCACGGCGACCAGGCGATCTACGACACGCTGGTGCGGATGGCGCAGCCGTTCTCGCTGCGCTACCCGCTCGTCGACGGCCAGGGCAACTTCGGCTCGATCGACGACGATCCGCCGGCGGCGATGCGCTACACCGAGGCGCGCCTCTCGAAGCTCGCGGTCGAGATGTTGCGCGACATTGACGCGAACACCGTCGACTTCGAGCCGAACTACGACGAGTCGCGCCGGCAGCCTTCGGTGCTTCCCTCCCGCTTCCCGAACCTGCTCGTCAACGGCTCGACCGGAATCGCGGTGGGGATGGCGACGAACATGCCGCCGCACCACCTCGGCGAGACGATCGACGCAGTCGTCGCGATGATCGACGACCCGGAGATCTCGGTCGAGGGGCTGATGAAGCACGTCAAGGGCCCCGACTTCCCGACCGGCGCGTTCGTGGTGGGGCGGAGCGGCATTCGCGACGCCTATCGCACCGGCCGCGGCCGGGTCGTGATGCGCGCCCGCGCGCATATCGAGGAGTTGCGCGGTGGCCGCTCGGCGATCGTCGTCACCGAGCTTCCGTATGGCGTGAAGAAGGGCGGCGACACCGGCGTGATCGTCAAGATCGCCGACCTTGTCCGCGACAAGGTGCTCACCGAGGTCTCGGATCTCGCCGACCACTCCGACCGCACGGGCATGCGCATCCAGATCGAGCTGAAGCGCGACGCCGTGCCGCAGGTGGCGCTGAACAAGCTGTTCAAGCACACGCCGCTGCAGTCGACCTTCGGCTACAACGCCGTCGCGCTCGTCGACGGCGTCCCGCGGACGCTCTCGCTGCTCGAGCTCGTCCGCCACTACCTCGAGTTCCAGCGCGAGGTCGTCACCCGCCGCTCGAAGGACGAGCTGCGCAAGGCCGAGGCCCGCGCGCATGTCCTGCAGGGCTACCTCATCGCGCTCGACAACATCGACGCGATCGTCGCCCTTATCCGCGCCGCCGCCGACAGGGACGAGGCGCGCGAGCAGTTGATGACGCGCTTCGAGCTGTCCGAGATCCAGGCTGAGGCGATCCTCGAGATGCGGCTGGCGCGCCTCACCGGTCTTGCGCGGAAGGAGGTCGAGGCCGAGCACAAGGACTTGCAGGAACGGATCTCGGAGCTGCGCGCGATCCTCGGCGACCCGGCCAAGATCGACGGCCTCATCCGCGACGAGCTGCTCGAGATCAAGCAGATCTACGGCCGCAACGACGATCGCCGTACCGAGATCGTCGCCGCCGAGGAGGAGCTCGAGCTCGAGGACCTGATCGCGGAAGAGGACATGGTCATCGCGATCACGCGCTCGGGCTACATCAAGCGGCTACCCGTGACGACCTACCGCGAGCAGCGGCGCGGCGGGATCGGCGTGATGGGGATGGAGCTGAAGGAGGACGACTACATCGAGCACCTCTTCGTCGCCTCGACGCACGACTACATCCTCTTCTTCACGAACGTCGGCAAGGTCTACCGGCTCAAGGTGCACGAGCTCCCGCTCGGCTCCCGCCAGTCGAAGGGCCGCGCGATCGTCAACCTGCTCCCGTTCCGCCAGGAGGAGCAGGTGCGCGCGGTGATCCAGACGCGCGACTTCGAGGAGGCCAAGTACCTCGTGTTCGCCACGAAGAACGGCGTCGTCAAGAAGACCGAGCTCGGCGCGTACAACACGCCGCTCAAGGCCGACGGGATCATCGCGATCAAGATGCGCGACGGTGACGAGCTCGTCGGCGTCCGCCACTCCTCCGGCGAGGACGACATCCTCATGGTCTCGGCGAAGGGACAGGCGATCCGCTTCCACGAGACCGATGCTCGGCCGATGGGTCGCGACACGTCGGGCGTTTCCGGCATGAAGCTCCGCAAGGGCGACGAGGTCATCTCGATCAACATCGCCGAGGACGACGCCGATCTGCTCGTCGTGACCGAGAACGGCTACGGCAAGCGCACGCGTGTCTCCGAATACCCGGTCAAGGGCCGCGGCGGCATGGGCGTGAAGACCGTGCAGCTCACCCAGGCACGTGGCCACCTCGTCGGCTCGCGCGTCGTCCGCGACGGCTACCAGGTGATGATCATCTCGACCGCGGGCACCGTGATTCGCGTTCCGGTGGAGGACGTCAAGCGGCTCGGGCGCTCGACGCAGGGCGTGATCGTGATGCGGCTCCGCGGTGACGACGAGACGGTTTCCGCGCTCGCTCCCGTGGTCGAATCGGAGGAGACGAACGGCGACGAAGCGCCGGTGGAGCCCGCCGAGGGCCAACCGAGCGCTTAGTTTTCGCAGCGCCCCCTTCCAATAGCTGCGCAAGGTCTCTATAACTTTCAGCCGGGGTCAGCACCCAACGTGGTGAGGGCGGAATGGCGGTCAGCCGGCAGGTCGATCTTCTCGAACCGATCAATCTCGCGGAGCACCTCGACAAGGTCGAGCTCTACCTGGGCCAGGTCTGTCAGATCGCCGGGATCTCGAAGATGCAGCTCGACTACTGGACGAACAAGGCCCAGATCCCGACCAAGGGCAAGAAGCAGCGGATCTACGACATCGACGCTCTCGAGACCGTGATGCTGATCAAGCAGGCGAAGGACAAGGGTCTGAATCTCGGCGCAGCGATCGAGGCGGCGCGGAGCTTCCGCGAGCAGCACCCCGACGAGCGCTGAGCCTCAGCGGTTCGTGTGGAGCCGCTGCCAGTCGTCGTAGCCGCGCTCGAGCTCGAGCAGGATCGCGGCGAGCAGCGGCGCCCGCGGCCATTCGCGGCCGCTCTCGATGCGGATTGACGTCGGCGGCTTCGGCAGCTCCGCGGGTAACTCGTCGTCCGCCTGGTTGACGTTGAGGCCGATCCCAAGCACGACCTGGCCGACGCTCGCCTCCGGGAGGATTCCCGCGACCTTGCGCCCCTCGATCAGGACGTCGTTCGGATGGCTCAGCTCTGACGCGACGCCGGTCTCCGCATGCAGCGCCGTCGCGACCGCATCGCCGGCGACGAGCGAGAGCTCGGGCCAGATCGCCATCGGCGGGCGCGGGTGGAGCAGGACGGAGAAGAGGAGCGCGCGTCCCGGCGGCGTCTCCCACGTCCTCCCGAGCCGACCGCGGCCGTGCGTCTGGAGATCGGTCGCCACCGTCGTCCCCTCCGCCTCGCCCGGATCGACCAGGCGCTGTGTCGACTCGCACACCTCGACGAACCGATACGGCCGTCCGAGCCGCCCCTGCAGCAGCGGCTCGACCGAGGCGGGCGATAGGTCCGACACTCCCATTTAGACTAGTTCGGCCGTGGGGAGGATCAGCCAGCCGCTGCGTGAGCGCAGTCTCGACTACGCGAGTCTCAGCGACCCGATTCTCGTGACTCGCGCGAAGGCCGGTGACGCCCGGGCGCTCGAAGCGCTCTGCGTCCGGCACGCGCCGCGCGTCGAGCGGCTTGCCAAGCACCTGCTCCGCGATCCGGAGGATGCGCGCGACGCGGCGCAGGAGGCGCTCGCGAAGCTCTGCGTCCGCCTGAAGCAGTTCCGCGGCGAGTCGCAGTTCTCGACCTGGCTGCACCGACTCGTGGTCAACACGTGTCGCGACGTCGCTGAGCGGCAGCGCACACGCACGCACGATCCCCTGCCCGACGAGCTCGGCGCCGACGTCGAGCACGACCCGACGCGCGGCGTGCGCATCACCGAGCTGCGGCGGGAGCTGTGCGACTCGCTCGCCGACATCTCGCCGGAGCAGGCGCAGGTGATCGTCCTCAAGGACG
This sequence comes from Gaiellaceae bacterium, assembly GCA_035262765.1. Classification (GTDB taxonomy): domain Bacteria; phylum Actinomycetota; class Thermoleophilia; order Gaiellales; family Gaiellaceae; genus Palsa-739. The sequence continues at coordinate 16,468 of DATFSG010000012.1, forward strand.
CCCTCGACTACACGTTCGAGGAGATCGCGGCCGCCGCGGGTATGCCGGTTGGGACGGCCAAGTGCCACGCGCACCGGGGTAGGAACCGCCTTCGTGAGCGGCTCGAGCAGCGCGACGTAGCATGACCGCCCCGTCAGCGCCGTTCGGGCGGGAGACGATCGAGTCGATCATCCCGCACCGCCCTCCTTTCCTGCTCGTGGACGAGGTCCTGGAGCTCGAGCCCGGCCGCAAGGTGCGCGGGCGCTTCCTCGTGCCCGAGGACGGCTGGTGGTTCCAGGGCCACTTTCCCGACCGCCCGGTGATGCCGGGTGTGCTGACGATCGAGGCGATTGCGCAGTGCGGCGCGGTCGCTGTGCTGGCGGCAGAGGCGAACGCCGGCAAGATCCCGTTCTTCGCGGGGATCGACAAGTGCCGTTTCAAGCGGGTTGTCGAGCCGGGAGACGTGCTGGAACTCGAGTGTGAGTTCGAGCGTGTACGCGGGCCGATTGCGAAGGGGCAGGGCCGCGCGACCGTCGGTGATGAGGTCGCCGCCGAGGCGATCCTGACCGTCTTCGTCGGGAGCGAGGACGGATGATCGGCAACGCGCGCAGCGACGTCCCAGTCTCGATCACGGGCCTCGGCGCCTACGCGCCCGAGCGCGTGGTCACGAACGACGAACTCTCAAAGCTGGTCGACACGTCCGACGAATGGATCATGGAGCGCACCGGCATCCGCGAACGGCGGATCGCCGCGGACGAACAGGCGCTGTCCGATCTCTCGCTGCCCGCCGCGCGTCAGGCGCTCGAGCAGGCCGGCAGCGACGGGACGGACGTCGACCTCCTGATCGTCGCCACCGTTACGCCCGACATGATGTTCCCCTCGACCTCGGCGATCCTCGCCGACCAGCTCGGCGCGAAGGACGCGGCCGCCTACGACCTCTCCGCGGGCTGCACCGGCTTCATGTACGCGGTCGCGCAGGCCTACGGGATGGTGGCGGCGGGCCTCGCCCGGCGCGCGCTCGTGATCGGCGGCGACGTGTTGTCGCGCATCCTCGACTGGACCGACCGCTCGACGGTCGTCCTGTTCGGGGACGGCGCAGGCGCAGTCGTGCTCGAGCCAGCCGAGGAGCCGGGTTTTCTCGCGTTCGAGCTGGGCGCCGACGGGGCCGGCGGCGAGCATCTCTGGCTCCCGGGCAGCGGGTCGCGCAAGTTCGACGCTCCGGACGAGTACGTGAAGATGAACGGGCGCGAGGTCTTCAAGTTCGCGACCCGCGTTCTGGTCTCGTCGGCAGAGGCCGTGCTCGAGCGGGGCGGGGCCAGCATCGAAGATGTCGATGTCTACGTTCCCCATCAAGCAAACGTTCGCATCATCGAGCACGCAACCAAGAAGCTCGGGATTCCGTCCGACCGTGTGGTGATCAATGTCGACCGATACGGCAACACGTCCTCCGGCTCCATCCCGCTTGCGCTGGCGGAAGCGCAGGCCGCCGGCAGGCTTCAGCCCGGAAAGCTCGTACTCATGACGGGAATGGGTGCCGGTCTCACCTGGGGAAGCGCACTCATGCGGTGGACCGCATGAGCAAGATCGCGTTCTGTTTCCCGGGCCAAGGCTCGTTCGAGGCCGGCATGGGACGTGACTTCGCGGAGGCGATTCCCGCCGCGATGGATGTTTTCCAGCGCGGGAGCGCAGCCACGGGTCTCGATCTCGAGCGGCTCTGCTTCCACGCCGACGCCGAGGAACTCGTCGACACCGAAGTGCAGCAGCCCGCCCTCGTTGCGACGTCGCTCGCGGTGCTCGCGGCGCTGCAGGATCGCGGCATCAAGGCGGACTTCGTCATCGGCCATTCGGTCGGGGAGTTCGCCGCGCTGGCGGCAGCCGAGGCGATGACGCTGGAAGAGGCGATGGCGCTCGTCCGCGAGCGCGGCCTGGCGATGGCCGAAGCCGCGGCGCGCAATCCCGGCTCGATGGCGGCCATCCTCGGGCTCGCCGACGACGTCGTGGAAGGGCTCTGCCGGCGGATCCTCGGAGTCTGGCCGGCGAACTACAACTGTCCGGGGCAGATCGTCGTCTCCGGCGAGAACCCCGCGGTCGACGAATGCATCGAGCAGGCGAACGCCGAGGGCGCGCGCCGCGCGGTCAAGCTCAAGGTCTCGGGAGCCTTCCACTCACCGCTCGTCGCCCGCGCGGCGGACCGGCTGCGGCCGGCAATCGACAAGGTGCACTTCAAGGAGCCCGTCGCGCCGTTCATGTCGACCGTGACGGCCCGCGTTGAGTCGGCGCAGCGGATGGGCCCGCTGCTCGTCGACCAGCTCACGGCGCCCGTCCGCTTCACGCAGTCGGCGTCGGAGCTCATGCGCGAAGGCGTCCGCACGTTCGTCGAGGTCGGGCCGGGCAATGTGCTCACCGGCCTCGTCAAGCGCATCGACCGCAGCGTCAAGGCCGTCTCGGTCAACAGCATCGAGGCGCTCGAGCGGCTCCCTGAGCTGCTCTCCGAATCGCCGTGACGTTCTGCTCGCTCGAGGGCAAGCGGGCCCTCGTCACCGGCGCCTCGAAGGGAATCGGCCGAGCGATCGCGGAGGAACTCGCCCGCGGCGGAGCCGAGGTCGTCGTCGGCTATCGCACCGGCGCGGAAGAAGCAGAAGCACTGGCGAGTGAGATCGGAGCGCGCGCTGTCCAGGCCGACGTCTCGAATGCCGAGGAGGCTGCGCGGCTCGTCGAGGAGGCCGGGGACCTCGACATCCTCGTCAACAACGCCGGCCTGACGCGGGACGGTCTCCTGGCGCGCATGTCCGACGACGACTGGCGGACGGTGATCGAGACCAACCTCTCGTCCGTCTTCTACACGTGCCGAGCCGTCACCCGGCCGATGATGAAGAAGCGCGGGGGAGCGATCGTCAACGTCTCGTCGATCGTCGGCGTGCACGGCAACTGGGGCCAGACGAACTACGCGGCGTCGAAGGCCGGGATCATCGGCTTCACGAAGTCGCTGGCGCGGGAGCTCGGCAGCCGCGGAGTCCGTGCGAACGTCGTCGCACCCGGCTACGTGCGGACGCAGCTCACCGACGTCCTGCCGGAGGAGGCGACCTCGGCGATGCTCGGCAACACGCCGCTCGGACGGCTTGGGGAGCCGAACGACGTGGCAGGAGCGGTACGCTTCCTCTGCTCCGACGAGGCATCGTTCATCACAGGGGACGTGCTGCTCGTCGACGGCGGACTCGGAATGTAGTGAGCGCATCTAACGGTTCTCTCAACGGACGCAGACGCGTCGTCATCACCGGGCTGGGCGCAGTGAGCCCACTCGGTCTCGACGTCGAATCGACGTGGTCCAGCCTGCTCGCCGGCGAGTCCGGCGCGGGTGAGATCACGGCCTTCGACCACACCGACTATCCCGTCCACTTCGCCTGCGAGGTGAAGGGCTTCGACCCGACCGACTGGATCGAGCGCAAGCAGGCGCGAAGGATGGACCGGTTCGCTCATCTGATTCTGGCGGCGGCTCGGCAAGCGGTCGCCGACGCGGACCTGGAGATCGAGCAGGAGCCGGACCGGATCGGCGCCGCTGTCGCGACCGGCATCGGCGGCCTGCGGTCGTTCCAGGAATGCCACACCGTGCTCGTCGAGCGCGGCGCAGACCGCGTCAACCCGTTTTCGATCCCGGCGATCATCCCGAACCTCGGCGCGGGCTGGGTCTCGATCGAGTTCGGCACGCGTGGGCCGTTGCTTTCAGAGTGCACGGCGTGCGCCGCCTCGAATATGGCGATCGGCGACGGAGCGGACGCGATTCGGTTGGGCCGCGCCGACGTGATGCTCTGCGGCGGCACCGAAGCGGCGGTCTGCGAGGTGGGCATCGCCGGTTTCGGCGCCATGCGCGCGCTCTCGCGGCGCAACGACGACCCGCAGCGTGCTTCACGGCCGTTCGACGGCGAGCGTGACGGGTTCGTCATGGGCGAGGCCGGCGCCCTGCTCGTGCTCGAGGAGCTCGAACACGCCAAGGCTCGCGGCGCGAAGATCTACGCGGAGGTCGCCGGCTACGGCCTCTCGTCCGATGCGAAGCACATCACCGATCCCGATCCGACTGGGCCTGTGACGGCGTTCAAGATGGCACTCGGCGACGCGGGGGTGGGGGTCGACGAGATCGACTACGTCAACGCGCACGCGACCTCGAC
>DATFSG010000013.1:0-8216 GCA_035262765.1 Gaiellaceae bacterium
GATGTCGTGCACCGCCGCGTCGTCGAGCTCGGGTCCGGCTTTGTGGCCGTTCCGCCGCTCGAACAGGCGCACGTGATGGCCGTTGAAGGTTGCCCGCGGCGCGAGTGGCCGGGCGAGGGGGAGGTCCGGGTCGACGGCCGCTGCGTGGGCGATCGCGGCGTCCTCGAGGTCGAGGACGGTCTCGTCCTCGTGCGTGTTCGAGATCTTGAGCACCGCGCCGCTCCGTCCGTTCTGCAGGAGGAAGGCCTGGTCGCGCTCGCTGCCTAGCAGCGTTGCGGTTCCCTCGAATCCGAACAGGTCCGCAGCGATCCGCGCGGCCTCGTCCGCGGAGAACTGCGGCGGCGTCGACTCCAGAACCGAACTCACGACCCGAACGCTATTCGGATCACTCGTTACTGCGGTTTTGGAGCGGGAGCGCGTGGAGCGGTTCCAGCTGGGCGGCAATGGCCCGGCGACGAGCGGCTCGCGGTGGGGCTGGCCTGGGAGACCGCTTTCAGAGGTCGAAATCCCTCGTTCGAGCCAATCGGCTCCCCCTTCTGCGGGAGGATCGCTGCCCCCTCGCAACCTACGTTCCGGCGACTGATTGGCGGCTACTGCGGCACGTTCTGCGGCATCGGGCGGTCGCGACAAGGAGGTAGTAGTGAGGGCAGTCCTCACCAAGCGCGACGCTTCGCGTTTCAAGCCCTGGCAGGTGGGCCTTCTCGCCCTTCTCGTGGCGCTTGCACTCGGGATGATCCGCCCTGGTGCCTCGTGGGGCTCTTCCGCCTACGACCCGACGGCGGATCCGTACTCCATGCAGAGCGTCACGACCGGCGACGGCGCGCAGGCGTGGTGGAATGCTGGGTACACAGGCAAAGGCGTCGACGTCGCGCTCATCGACACGGGTGTCGCGCCGGTCGCGGGGCTGAACGGCCCCGGCAAGGTGATCACCGGGCCGGACCTGTCGCTTGAATCGCAGAACCCGAACCTGCAGAGCCTCGACACGAACGGGCACGGGACGTTCATGGCCGGCCTGATCGCCGGCAACGACGGTCAGGCCGGTGGCTACCGCGGCGTTGCACCCGACGCCCGCATCGTCTCTCTCAAGGTTGGCGTGGCAGACGGCGGCACCGACGTGTCCCAGGTGATCGCCGCCATCGACTGGGTCGTGCAGCACCGCCATGACAACGGGATGAACATCCGGGTCATTAATCTCTCGTACGGCACGAACTCGACCCAGGCGTACGGGATCGACCCGCTGGCGTATGCGGTCGAGCAGGCGTGGAAGGCCGGGATCGTCGTCGTCGCGGCTGCCGGGAACTCCGGCTATCAAACGGGCGCTAGCGCGCAGGGACTCGCGGATCCGGGCTACGACCCCCAGATCCTCGCGGTCGGCGCAGCGGACACCATGGGAACCGCGACACCGTGGGATGACCAGGTCGCGCCCTTCTCGGCGGGTTCGGCGAGCTGCAGCAGCGCCTGCCGTGCGCCCGACCTGATCGCCCCCGGAACCCATATGCAGGGGCTCCGCGTCCCAGGCTCGTACATCGACCAGAACAACCCCTCCGGGATCCTCAATGACCGCTACTTCCGCGGTAGCGGGACGTCCGAGGCGGCTGCGTTCGTCTCAGGTGCAGCGGCCGACCTGCTTCAGCACTACCCGCAGCTGACGCCGGACCAGGTGAAGGCGATGTTGACGTCGAGTTGCGACAAGCTGTCGGGGTACAACTGGAAGCAGCAGGGGTGCGGCGAGCTCGATCTGAACAAGCTTCTGAATACGTCGGTCCCCTCGGTGTTCGCCTCGCAGCAGTACAACGCGCCCTCGACCGGAACAGGCAGCCTCGAAGCCTCGCGCGGCAGCGACCACATCTCGATGAACGGCGTGGTGCTCCAGGGCGAACAGGACATCTTCGGCCAGCCCTTCAATCCGGCCGCCATGGCGGCTCTCGAGGCGGCCGGTTCGAGCTGGTCGGGCGGCGTGTGGAACGGCTCCAGCTGGTCGGGCAACTCCTGGAGCGGCTCGAGCTGGTCGGGTAATTCCTGGAGCGGCTCGAGCTGGTCGGGCAATTCCTGGAGCGGTAACTCGTGGAGTGGTAACTCGTGGAGCGGTAACTCGTGGAGTGGTAACTCGTGGAGCGGCAATTCGTGGAGCGGCTCCAGTTGGAGCGGCTCGAGTTGGTCAGGCTCGCAATGGCTAGGAGCGAGTTGGGGCTGATGGGCAACCCATCGGGAGACAAGTGGCTCGGTGCGAGCTGGGGCTGAGGCCTAACGGGAGGGCCGGTGATCTCTAGCCGGCCCTTTACCTTCTCGCGCCGTGCACCGGGCGAGATCGTGGGACCGCTGGGTGGTGCCGCGCGCGAAGCCCTTCGCGCACCGCGCCGCGTCTGGGCCTTCAATGGCGTACTCGCACTCGCTTGCGTGGCCGTGTGGACGGTCGCGCTGCGCGGCACTCCCGATGCGCCCGTCCTCGGGAAGACCCCCGTCCTCCAGTGGTACTGGCTTGCGCTTGCCTTCTATCTCGCCGAGGTCCTGGTCGTCCACCTCCAGTTCCGCAAGCAGGCGCACACGATCTCGTTGACCGAGATCGGGCTGACGCTCGGCCTGCTGCTTGCCGCGCCCTCTGCGTTGCTGATCGGCCAGCTGGCGGGTACGTTCGTCGCGCTGGTCCTCAACAGGCGCAGGAGCCAGTTACGCCAGCTCGCCAAGTTCGTCTTCAACCTCGCCGAGCTGCCGCTCTGCAGCGGGGTTGCGCTGCTGGTCTTCCGCGCGCTCGCCTCGCCCACCGACCCAGCTCCTCACCTGTGGGTGGTCGTCCTACTCGCGTGCGCTGTGGCCCATGTTGTGGGCATCCTGCTCGTCTCGGCGGTGATCGCGATCGCCGAGGAGCGCTTCCAGGCGCCGCAGCTCGGACGGACGCTTCTCAGTTCGACGCTCGGCGCGCTTGCGACGGCGTCGCTTGGCCTCGCCGTGGTCGAGCTCCTCCAGGCGCGCCCCTCCGCCGTCCTCCTTCTGGTCGTTCCGGTCCTCGCAACTGTCGCGGCTTTCCGCGGCTACATGGAGCAGCGCGAGCAACGCGAGCACGTTGAGTTCCTCTACGAGTCGATGCGCGCCACCCAGGGCGCCCCGGAATTCGGTCTCGCGGTCGGTCAGCTTTTGGTAGCCGCGCGACGGTTGCTGCGCGCCGAATACGCCGAGATCCTGCTTACGCCCGCGTCCGACGGGGAGGGACCGTTGCGGAGCATCAGTGGTACAGAGGGCGAGTTGCTCATGCATCCGGAAGAGCGGCTCGCGCCGGAGGATGCGGCTGCGTTCGGCGAGGTCGCTTCGATCGGCTCCGCCACTCTCCTTGCGCGTCGCCGCGCTACCCACGCCTACGACGCCTTCCTTCGCTCACGTGGGCTCGAGGACGCGATCGTCGCGCCGCTGCGCGGCGAGGACAGGACGTTCGGGCTGCTCGTAGTCGGCGAGCGCCTCGGCGACGTCAGCACGTTCACCGAGGCCGACGTCGAGCTCCTGGTGACGTTCGCCGGCCACGCGAGCATCCTGCTCGAGAACGGCCGACTCGAGCACTCGCTCGCGGAAGTGACGGAACTCAAGGAGCAGCTCCGTCACCAGGCCTACCACGATGCTCTCACGGGCCTGCCTAACCGACTCAGCCTGCTCGAAGCCGTGAAGGAGGAGCTCCACGGCGGCCCGGGCCCGACTGCCGTTCTCTACCTCGACCTCGATCGCTTCAAGACGGTCAACGACACCTGGGGCCACAGCGCCGGCGACGAGCTGCTCACCGAGTTCTCGCGCCGCTTGAGGTGCGCCACTCGCGTCCAGGATCTCGCCGCCCGGCTCGGCGGCGACGAGTTCGCAGTTCTCGTCCGCGAGGCCGACGCCGAAACGGCTGTTGGCGTGGCGCGGCGCATGCTGGAAGCCATCGACGGGCCATACGTGCTCAGCTGCGGCCACGTTGCCTGTCACGTGAGCGTCGGCATCGCAGTCGGCGCGACCGGCACCGACGGTGAAGATCTCATTCGCAATGCGGACATCGCGATGTACAGCGTCAAACGACTGGAACGCGCGTACACGCTGTACGAGGCGGATCTGCACGAGCAGCTTCGCGTTCAGCGGCAGCTCGGTCTCGATCTTGAGGCGGCGATCGAGCGCCGCGAGATCGTCGTCCATTTCCAGCCGGTCGTGCGGCTGGCGGACGGGGAGATCGAGGGCTTCGAGGTGCTCGCCCGCTGGCCGCACCCGGAGCGTGGCCTCCTCAGCGCCGCAGAGTTCCTGCCGGCTGCCGAGGATGCCGGATTGACGATCGAGCTCGGGCGCGTCGTGCTCCAGCAGGCGCTCGAGGCAGCCCGGCGCTGGCCGCAGCGGCTGAGCATTTGGCTCAACCTCGCCGCGGCGGAGCTCGCGAATGAGCGGCTCGTCGACACCCTCTCCGAGGCGCTGAAGGGACACGGAGTCGAGCCGAGTCGGTTGGTGATCGAGGTGACCGAGTCGGGCGTGATCCAAGGGAGCGACACCGCACTCCTCGCAATGTGGCGCCTCCGCGAGCTCGGCGTGAGCCTCACGATCGACGACTTCGGCACGGGCTACTCGTCGTTGAGCCGTCTCGCCGAGTTCCCGATCGAGTCGGTGAAGATCCCGAAGCCGTTCGTTGACAAGCTCGTCGGCGACAACGCCGACGAGGCGTTCGTCGACGCGATTCTGCGGCTCGGCGACTCGTTGGGCCTAGCCGCGGTGGCCGAGGGGATCGAGCACGTCGCCCAGGCCGAGCGGCTGAAGCAGATGGGCTGCCGCTTCGGCCAGGGATACCTCTTTGGACGCCCGGCGCCGGCGGCCGAGACGGAGCGGCTTCTGCGCCACGAGTCGCGGCAGAGGCCGCAGCTCTCGCTCGTTCCCGACGCGCGCACGGCCTAGTCAAGCCGTTTAGCGGCGATTAGCACAGATCCCCCAAAAGGGGGAGGCCCGGGAGGACCAGGGCGCGAGATGATCAGTTTGACTCCCGCTCGGGGCTGACGGCAACAACTCTGCGGCGGAGTTTTGAAGCGGCGGGCTAGCCCGCCGCTTCGGCCTTTCTGGGAGCGATCAGCCGCCCTTGCCGACCTTGAGGATCGGCCCGTTGAGGACGATGTGGGCGTCCTTGACCGTGAGCTTGCCTTTCTGCGCGAGGGCGTTGATCTGGTCGTCCTGGCCGAGGAGCACAGGCTTGACACCCTTCTTCCACGTGACCCAGGCCTCTTCCCAGAGCGGGTTGTAGTCGGACTCGCCGGGCTGGGAGCCGAAGACCGTGAGCTGGCCGTGGGCGGCCCGGCCACGCACGAAGTACTGCAGCGGCAGCCCCTTCACGCCCTTCAGCTCCGCGGAGTAGTTGATGTGCAGCGCCTTCGCCTGGGACTTCGACGAGACGTCGGTGATGAGGTACGTGTCGATGTGATGGTCGTAGTAGCCCTTGTAGACGGGCTGGGTCTTCATGGACGGGGTCCCGATGTTCGGGAGCCCACCGCCGCTCGACGCGGCCGCGGCGGCGACGGTCGCGGCAAAGAGCACGAGCCCGACGAAAGCGATCCTGCGCACCTGCTCCTCCTTGTGTCTAGAGTGACGGCAGTGGCTACGCGCAAGAGCTCAGGCCGGTTTGCCCTTGTCGCTGCCCTGGCCGCAGCGCTCGCGATCGTGGCGGTCGGGTGGACCGGCGCCGCCAACTCCAGGGCGGCCGCTCGGCACCTCGCGGCGGCGGCGACGGTGCAGACGAAGAAGGTCGGAAAGTTCGGCGTGATCCTCGTCAACAGCAAGGGTCGGACGCTCTACATGTTCAAGCCCGACAAGCAGAAGAAGGTGACCTGCAAGGGTTCCTGCGCCGCAGCCTGGCCGCCGCTAAAGGTGAAGAAGGGGCAGCACCCGACGGCCGGCGGAGCCGCGCACAGGAAGTTGCTGGGTCTGGACGGGCGTGTCGTCACCTACAACCGTTGGCCGCTCTACACCTACGTCGGGGACTCGAAGCCGGGTCAGACGAACGGTCAGGCACAGAACCTGAACGGTGGCCTCTGGTACGTGATGTCGCCGTCGGGCAAGTTCATCACGAAGCACTAACGGCGTTCGTCACCCGCCGGGGAGGAGCCGGAACGACGTTCTGGACGTGACCTGCTTGAGGGCGGACGTGACGACGACCGGCCCGCTCGTCGCCTGCTTCGGGACAGTGGCCACTAGCTTTGTGTCGCTCACGATCCTGAAGTGCGCGTCGGTACCGCCGAAGCTGACACCTGTCACTGCGGCGAGGCCCTTCCCCTGCAGGGTGACGCGCGTGCCGACCCGCCCCTTGGCCGGCGCCATCTTGCGCAGGATGAGCGGCTCGACGAAGTGGTAGACGTGGACGTCCCACCGGGCAAAGCGGTCCCGGAACGAGCCCCGCGAAGCGATGACGGTGCGGTGCTCGGTGTAGACGCCGACCCGGTGCACCCAGCGCGGCAGTCCCGTGAACGTCACCGTTCTCGTGCCGGTGCCGCTGCGAGCGGCGATCAGCCAGAAGTCGTCGACCGAGGTTCCCTGCCGCGTCATCGTCTGGGTTCCCGTGCCCGTCTTCACATGCGGAGCCTTCGCAGGGTTGACCAGGGCAGGCGCCAGCGGGCTCGAGGACGAGAGTTGCTGGACGAGCGGCTCGAGGACGCCCTGCCAGAAGCTCCAGTTCCAGCCGTACGTCGCGTCGCTACCGGTGAAGCAGTGGGCGTTGCTGCCGCCGTAGAACGTGAGCGCCTTGGCGCCGTTCAGGATCGCGTCGTAGGCCATGTACCGCTCTTGCTGGTAGGTCGGGAGGATGAAGTCGCCGGTCGCCGGGTCGGAGCTGCCGCTCGCGCAGATCTGGATCGTCGTCCAGACCGGCTGGAGCGGCGCAATGGACTTGAGAGTGGCGGTCCAGTTCCCGACCGCCTGCAGGTTGGGCGACACATGCTTGATCGTGACCGGGTAGATGTCGACGCCGTGCACGTCGGTGACGCTGGCGTAGGGCGCGAGGTCGGCGGCGGTGCCGCGCGGTGCCTCGATCGTCACCCAGAGCCGGCTCGGGTCGAGCGGAGTCTCGCCGTCGCACCACGCGGGATCACCGCGTCCCGTGACACGGCAGAAGGCGAACTGGAGCGCCGAAGGCGCGATGTCGCTGTACCAGGGCTCGTCGCGGCCCTTCCACAGCGCGATCGCGCCGCCGCTCGGGTCGTTCGTGAGCGTGTCGACCACCTGCGCCAGCCCCTGGTCCTCCGACGAGCCGGGGAGCGCCTGCGAGTAGCCGCCGAGGTTGGGCCAGGTGTAGACACCGAGTGCCGCCGCCGTACGGTCCCACGCCATCGCGTCGTTGATGTCGGAGGGAGTCCAGATCCCGCCGGTCCCGGTCCGGTAGACGTTGACTCCGGCCGCCGCGGTCTCGGCGAGGCCGTCTGTGCCCCAGGGCGTCTTACCGCCGAGCGGCGGCCCAGGCGAGAGCACCAGGGGGAACGTCGGCTTGCCGTCGAACAGGATGGTTCGCGTGTGATTGAACGAGGTCGTCGCGCCCTGGGCGGCGCCGGCGAGGCCAGCGAGCGCGACGCCCGTGGCCACCAGGGCCACCAGCACTATCCCGAACCGTCTTCCCGACGACGTCAACATCCTGCGATACCCCCTCGGTAGGAGAGTAATCGGGCCTTCAGCTGGTGCCTACTGGATTTACGGGATGCTTACTGCGGTTGCGGGCGTCAATGTCTTGACAGCCGTTGCAGGAGCGGCACCGCAGCAAGCAGCGTGCGCTGCTCCTCCGGGCTCAGCTCGGCTGCGATCGCGGCGGCGAGCCAGTCCTCGCGCCGGCCTCGCCCTTCGAGCACGCGCGCGCGGCCTTCCTCGGTCAGCTCGATCTGGATCCGCCGCCCGTCGGCCGGGTCGCGGCGCCGCTCGATCAGGCCGCCCGTCTCGAGCTCGGTGAGCGTCTGCGCCATCGACTGCGGCCGCACGTGCTCGGCCGCGGCGAGCGCGCTCGCCGTCTGTGCTCCCTCGCGGTCGAGCCGGCTGAGGACGCTCGCCTGTGCGACCGGGAACGAGTACTCCGCCCGGAGCCGCCGGATGAGCTGGCCGAGCACCAGCCGGAGCTCGCTCGCGCCCTTCACGACCTGTGTCGATGGGTGAGGCATGGCGAGATTGTAGACAGGTAACCTGAACAGGTTGCCTGCTAAATGGGGTCAGCTCGACTACAAATGGGTCGCGCTCTCGAACACGACGCTGGGAGT
>DATFSG010000014.1:0-6244 GCA_035262765.1 Gaiellaceae bacterium
TGCGGCGGATCGGACCGCTGACATTGACGGAGCTCGACCGGCTGATCGAGGAGCGGCTGGGTGAGAGCCTGCCGCGCCCTCGGCTGGAGCGGCTCCACCGGGCGTGCGGCGGGAATCCGCTTTATGCGATAGAGATCGCTCGCTCGCTCGCAGGCGCCGCCCACGACGATGAGACGCTGCCTCTCCCGCCCGGACTAGCGGCGGTCTTGGGGGAACGGATCGAGGCCCTACCACGCGCCGCTGCAGATGCCGCCCTGCTCGCCTCCGCCTGCCTGCAGCCAACCGTGGCACTGGTCGATCGGGCCGCAGGCGGGTCGACAGGGTTGGCCGAAGCGGTTGCGTTCGACGTGCTTCGGGTCGCGCGAGACCGGCTCCGGTTTACCCACCCGCTGCTTGCCGAGACCACGTACGCGACGGCGGCGCCGTGGGAGCGGCGCGAGGCGCACGCCCGCCTCGCGGCTATCGCCGAGTCCCGGCTCGAGCGGGCGCACCATCTCGCGCGCTCGGTCGAGGATGCGGACGAGAATGTTGCGGCGGAGCTCGAGCGGGCAGCAGTGGAGGCGGCGGAGCGCGGGGTCCCAGGCATTGCGGCCGAACTTGCCGGACATGCGGCGCGCCTCAGCGTCGACGAGGCACTGTGCAGCGCTCGGGCGGTCGCGGCCGCGGAGTACCGGCTCGTCGCGGGCGATCCCGAGGGAGCACGATCGGCGCTCGACGAGGTGTACGCCACGCTGCCGCCCGGCGGAATGCGGGCGCGCGTGCTGTCGGTGATCGCCGAGCTGTCGAGCACGAGCGAGCCAGAGCGCTCGCTCGAGCTGCAGCTGGCGGCGCTCGAGGAGGTGCGCGACGAACCTGCGCAAGCGGCCGAGATCGAGCTCGCACTTTCGACAACAACCTGGAACCTCGGTCGGCTTCACGCTTCGACCGAACACACGCGATCGGCTGTCGCTCTCGCCGAGCAGGCCGGAGACGACGCGCTGCTGGCTGCGGCGCTCGGCGAGCTCCTGCACTGCGAGATGATGCTCGGGCTACCGCTCTCGGAGGACGCAGCGTCGCGAGCGCTCGCGCTCGAACGTTCCCTCGACCTTCCGGCCGGGTCGTATTTCCGGCCGAGCATCTCGCTGGCGATCGTCTATGCCGCGGTCGATCGACCCGACGAGGCGCGCCCCTTGCTGGCGGCGGAGCTGTCGAGACTGGAATCGACCGGCGACGAAGCGATCCGCTGGGGTGTGCTCGCCCGCTTGGCCGACCTCGAACTGCGCGTCGGCAACCTCGGCGAGGCCGTCCGGCTCGCGCGCGAGGCGCTCGAGCTCGTTCGTCTGCTGGACCATCCGGGCGTCGAACGATGGGCGCTGGTGCCGTATGCGGCTGCGCTCGCGCACGCGGGCCAGTTGGACGAGGCGCACGAGGTCGCGGCAGAAGCGCTCGCGCAGTCGGATCAAGGAGCAAGCCGGATCACGGCGCTACGTGCGCGCGGCACGCTGGGTTTCTGCGCGCTCTCCGAGAACCGGCCGGCGGAGGCTTGGGCAACGCTCGAGCCCGCCGTCGAGGAGCTGCAGGAGATCGGTGTCGGCGAGCTCTCGATTTTCGGCGTTGCGCAGAACGCCATCGAGGCGCTCGTTGCGCTCGATCGACTCGACGATGCGGCCAAGCTCACGGGATGGGTGGAGAGGTGCGGCCGGCCGGCAGCCCGAGTCTGGCATCGGGCGATCGCGGCCCGCGGCCGGGCGCTCGTCGCCGGTGCGCGCGGCGACAACGAGGCCGCCGGTACCGCCCTCGCCGAGGCACTCGCCGCCCATGAACACCTTGTGCAGCCTTTCGAGCTCGCCCGCACATTGCTCGTCCAGGGGCAGATTGAGCGCCGCGCGAAGCGCCGCGGCCCCGCCCGCGACGCGCTGACGCGTGCGCTTCAGTTGTTCGACAACCTCGGCGCCGCGCGCTGGTCGGACAGAACGGCGGCGGAGCTGGCACGCATCCCCGGCCGCGCTCCCTCTTCGCCCGAGCTTTCCGCCACCGAGCGGCGCGTCGCGGAGCTCGTCGCGGAAGGCCTGTCGAACAAGCAGGTCGCCGGGCAGCTGTTCGTAACCGTTCGCACGGTCGAGGCAAACCTGTCGAAGATCTACACCAAGCTCGGCGTCCACTCGCGCACCGAGCTCGCTGCGCAGCTGCACAACCCGCGGCCGTAAAACCATGTGGGTTTCTGGGATTGAGCTAGGGATGGGGCGTCTCGTACGTTCGAGCTCGTGCAGACGCTGGCGCGCTACACCGTCGAGCTGAAGCAGCCTCACGGCGGCTGGTCGGGCATCGAAGCAGCTGCCGCCCGCGCGAGAGGTGTTGCTGAAGAGATACGGGCCGAGGGAACGCCGGTGCGTTTCCTGCGCTCGGTCTTCGTGCCCGAGGACGAGAGCTGTTTCTTCCTTTACGAAGGGCCAAGCGCCGACACCGTCCGTGACGCAGCCGTGCGGGCCGAGCTGACCGTCGAGCACGTCGAAGAGACGATCGCATTGCAGCTTCCCGATCAGGAGGTCAAACCGTGAGGGGCAGGATCCTTGGCTTGGTAGTCGTCGGTTGCGCGCTCGCGATCGGTTTCGGCGTGTCGCCTGCGCTGGCCGCAACGCCGTTGTGCACCTGGATCGGCGCGAGCGGCGCCGACTGGAACAACGCCGCCAACTGGTCCTGCGCGAACACCGCCGACACCATCCCGACCTCCAGCGACGATGTGGCCATCAATGCCTTCGGGAACCCGGACATCGGAACGGCCGATGCCAGCGCGCGGTCGATCAGCGAAGACGTGAACGGCACCTTCTCGATCGAGACAGGAGAGACGCTGACTATCTCGTCGTCAGGATCCACCTCCCTCTCCGGTCACGTCAACGTCAACGGAACCGGCGTGCTGACACTCGGCGACGCGACGACGCTGACGAGCACGGGAGTGATCACCGACGCCGGCACGGTCAACGTCAACTCGTCCCTCTCGATACCGGCGGCGAACACCGTCGGCGGCGGCGGCGTGCTCAAGGTCGGCGCAAATGGCTCGATCAACGCGGACCCCGGCGCCTCGAAGTTCGTCACTGTCGTGCCGGAGGTCGACAACGACGGCACCTGCGTCGGCTGCGGCGTGAACGTCACGAGCGGGACATTCGAGCTCTGGAGCGGCGACGCCGGCTCGACGACCGGAAACTACGCGGTCGCGAGCGGAGCGACACTCCAGGTCGACAAGGGCACGCTCGACTCGCCGTCGGTCACGGGTTCGGGGACGGTCTTCGTCAACGGCAGTAGCCATCTCACCGTCGGGTCGACCGACACGTTTACGCCGGGCGGGCTCACGATCAGCGGCGGCGGCGCCCCCGAAGCGACTCTCAACAAGGACGTCAGCGTCGGAACGCTCACGATGTCAGGTTTCGGAGTCCGCGACGGCACGGGCACGCTGATGGTGACGGGAACAGCGGACTTCGCCGGGGATTGCGCGCTCGACGGCGGCACGACCACCATCGCCGACACCGTAACGTCAGCCACGATCGACGCCGGTGATCTGAAGCTGGACGGTGGCTCCACCCTGACCCTCGACGCTCCGACCACCCGGACGACGAACGGCCCGATCGAGCTCGGTCCGGACAACACCGCGGCGACGCTGAACATCGATTCCACCTACGACATCACCGGCGCCAACGCTCCTTTCGTGGGCAGCTCGACCTCCGTCGTCCACGTCGGCGCCACGGGCTCGCTGATGGCCGACCCCGGGGCGAATCAGGAAGCCGACATCGAAGCCCCTCTCGACAACGACGGGACTGTGACAGCGAAGACCGGGACGCTGGCGCTGTTCGCGGGAACTACCGGCACCAGCTCCGGCGGCTTCGTCATCGACACGCCGGCGACACTCGAGCTCGAAGGCAGCAAAGCGTTCGAGTCGGCCTCGGTGACGGGCGCGGGCGAGTTCTTCGCCTTCGGCCCAAACGTGACCGTGGGCGGCGGCGACACCTTCTCACCCGGGAGCCTCCGGATCGACAACGGCAGCACCTTCACCCTGAACCGTGACGTCTCGGTTGCCAACCTGCTGCGCTCCGGTCTCGGCACCCGCGACGGTACTGGCACCCTCACGATCACCGGGGGTTTGACTCCGCCGGCCCCGACCCTCCACGGCGGCACGACGACCGTTGCCGCCTCTGCCTCGCCGCTCACGCTCGACACCGGGGGCTTCACCGTCGACGGAGCCACGCTGAACCTCGACGTCCCGACGACGCTTGCCTCGAGCTCGTTCGCAATCGGCAGCAACGCCACGGTGAATATCAACTCCACCTTCCTCGACTCCACCTCCCAGTTCTGGGGCGGCGACTCGAGCTCGGCGATCCACGTCGGATCGACGGGCACCTTGACGGTCAATCCGGGGGTGGGCCTGCCGGTGGTCACGAACGCGCTCGTTCAGAACGACGGGACGATCGCCGTCGCCAGCGGCACGCTGAACTCGGCCGGTCTCACCCAGTCGGGCGGGACGACGACCGTCGACGCCGGCGCGGAGCTCGACGGTCCGGTGACGCTCACTGGCGGCACGCTGAAAGGGGGCGGGACGCTTGGCGGCCCCGTCTCGAACAGCGGCGGCACGGTCGCACCGGGCTCGTCCCCCGGCACCCTGACCGACAGGGGCGACTACACCCAGAGTGCGGGCGGGACTCTCGCGGAGGAGATCACCGGCACGAGCCCGGGCACACAGTTCGATCAGCTGCTGGTCGATGGAGCGCTGAGCCTGGGCGGGAAGCTCGCAATCGACTCCACGAGCTTCACCCCGGCGTCGCCCGACACGTTCAAGATCATCTCCGGCGCGAGCTCGCGTGCCGGCACGTTCGCCACGCTCACCGGCGCAACGGTCAACGGGGCGACGTACTCGCCCCAATACGACACTGACGGCGTGACGCTCCTGGTCTCCGGCCCGCCGCCGCCGCCGAATCAGACGCTGTCGGTCGCTTTCGTCGGCATCGGCGCCGGATCGGTGTCCGACAGTGCGTCGCTGAGCTGTTCGGCGAGCTGCCAGCACCAGTACCCGCAAGGCACGGTCGTGCACCTGACCGCGACTCCCGCAGCCGGGTCGACATTCACCGGCTGGTCGGGCGGAGGCTGCTCGGGCACGGGCGTGTGCACGGTGACGATGAGCGCCGACCAGGCGCTTACCGCGACCTTCGACACGATCCCGCCCCTCACTCACTCGCTGACCGTGAACACGGCGGGAAGCGGCTCGGGCAGCGTGACCAGCAGCCCGGCCGGGATTAACTGCGGCTCGACCTGCTCGCACGCGTTCACTGCAGGAACGCAGGTGACGCTGACCGCAACCGCTGACTCGGGGTCGACGTTCGAGGGCTGGTCCGGCGGCGGCTGCTCCGGGACGGCGACCTGCACCGTCGCGCTGAACAGCGACGCAACGGTCACGGCCACGTTCACGGCGAATCCGCCTCCGCCGACCCAGTGCATCGTGCCGAAGCTGGAGGGCAAGAAGCTCGGCACGGCCAAAATCGCGCTGAGGAGAGCTCATTGCCGCGTCGGCAAGGTCACCCACGTCAAGTCGACCAGGAAGCACAAGAACCGCGTGATCTCACAGAGTCCAAGGCCCGGCACGCACCTGAAGAAGGGCGCGGAAGTCGCGCTCAAGGTCGGTACCTAGGCATAAGGCTAGGCGTTAGCCAAGAGCGGCGGGAGCTTTCCACAACTCCCGACAACTATGAGCGCGCTGGGCGATGTGGCAAGCGACGGATCGCAACGTCCACCTCGTCGTCGATGTGGGAGACCGGGAACAACGCCATCGTGATCACCTTCGACGAAGGGAACCGCTGTACGGCATCCTCGGCCTCGATCGGGTTGCGCAGCAGAGAGCGACAGACCGAGCGCACCAGAGCGACGTGATTGTTGTAGAGCTGTTCGACCAACGACGCGACCGTGGAAGCGCGGCCGATATCCGAACTGGGCTGATCGGCGGGATTGCTCATCTGAAGAACGCCGACACGAGCGTGACACAGGTTACGGCCGGCGGCGGCGAGCACTGAATCCCTCAAACCTGGGCGCGTGGCGGAGTCGCACCGGGGCTCCAGGGAATCGACCTCGTGAGTCATCCCAAACACCGGCCCACGCTCCAGACGCCACATGAGGACGACGCAAGCGCCGGCCCATCCGCTGGCTCTGCAGCAGGAAGTCGCGAGGTCACGAGACTCGGCAGACGGCAAGTGATGTACCGCGTCCCGTCTTGATCACGCTGGACTTG
>DATFSG010000015.1:0-8912 GCA_035262765.1 Gaiellaceae bacterium
CGCGCGGCCGCGTGGGTCGCACGGGGCGATCTGGCAGCTCGACGGGGGGATCATGAACGGGCGGCCGAGCTGTACCGGACGGCCGCGGAAGCTCTTCAGGACGTTCGCTTCTAGAAAAGGAAGGAGGTGACGAGTTGAACAAAACACGGTTCATCTACCTCTTGCTCATCGCTTCGCTCTTCGCGTACTTGCTCGCGTGCCTAGGCCTCCCGGGAATCGACGGGATGAGTGACGGCGGCGGGTTCATGGGCCTCTAGACTTGAGGCGTCAAGCGCGGCCCGCCGCCCTCTGGGCTCACGTCTCCAGCGTGCAAGGCGCGCGCTGACCGTCGGGCGGGTTGCACAGCCGAGCGGACTGCGGCGGATCCTTGCCGGGACCGGCTCTAGTTCACGTCGCCGGCGCGCGAGCCCATGCGCTCGATCACGATCTGCGGAATGCGTGCCTGAGGGCTCAGGCGGAGGCACATGCGCACGACCTCTGCGCAGTCCTCGGGGCGGATCATGTCGTTCGGCTCGATCCCCGACCACTGCGCCATCGGCGTGTCGACGAAGCCGGGGCAGAGCGCGATCGCGCGCACGCCGTCCGCGTCGAGCTCGTCGTTCAGCGAGCGCGTGAGCGCGATCACCGCCGCCTTCGTCGCGCCGTAGGTCGCGAGGCCCGGAGTGGGGAGCGTGCCGGCGATCGAGGCGAGGTTGACGATCCAGCCGCGCGACTCGCGCAGAAGTGGGATGGCTGCCTGTGTGACGAGGAAGAGGCCGCGAAGGTTGACGGCCAGCTGCAGGTCGTGGTGCTTCGGCTCCAGGTCCTCGACCTTGCCGCCGATCCCGATGCCGGCCGAGTTGACGAGCACATCGAGCCGACCGAAGCGCTTCTGGTGCTCGGCGACGATGCGCGCGCACTCCTCCGCCTCGGCGACGTCGGCCGCGATCGCCGCGGCGCCCAGCTCGGCCGCGGCCGCCTCGATGCGTTCGGGCCGCCGCGAGACGAGCGTCAGCTCGAAGCCCTCGTCGCGCAGCATCCGGGCGATGGCGAGCCCGATGCCCGACGACCCGCCGGTGACGAGTGCTGCTCCTGGCATTGCGCCTACAGTAAACGCGGTGGAAGCAACGAGCCTGACGAGCCTCACCGTCGGCGGCGGCTGCGCGGCGAAGTACTCGGCGGCGCGGCTCGAGGAGCTGCTGAAGGGATTCGTCCCGGCGGAGGCCGAAGACCTCCTCGTCGGGCTCGACCCGGCGGACGACGCGGCCGTCTATCGGCTCGACGACGAGCGGGCGCTCGTCTTCACGATCGACTTCTTCCCGCCGCTCGTCGACGATCCGGAGCTCTTCGGTCGGATTGCGGCGACGAACGCGCTCAATGACGTCTTTGCGATGGGCGGCACACCGCTGCTCGCGCTGTCGGTCGCGGCCTTCCCGGAAGAGCTCGCAACCGACCTCGTTGCCGCGGTCTTCGCCGGCGCGGACGAGCAGGTGCGCGCGGCCGGGGCGATCCTCGCGGGCGGGCACACGATCCGCGACACGGAGCCGAAGTACGGCCTCGCGGTCGTCGGCACCGTCCATCCCGACGGCGTCTGGGTCAAGAGCGGCGCCCGGCCCGGCGACGCCGTCTTCCTCACGAAGCCGCTCGGCACAGGGCTCGTCCTCGCGACGAAGGGCGACCTCGCGGAGGCGGCGCGCTGGATGACGACGCTGAACGACCGAGCGGCGGAGGTCCTGCGGCCGTTCTCGCCGCACGCGGTCACCGACGTGACCGGCTTCGGCCTGCTCGGTCACGCGTACGAGACGGCGTCGCGCAGCGGCGTCCGGATCCGGCTCCAGGCCTCCGCGCTGCCCGCGCTCGACGGCGCGCTCGAGGCCGCTCGCGACGGCGTCCGCACCGGCGGCGACCCGCGCAACCGCGACTTCGCAGGGCCGCACGTCGAGAGCGACGGCGTGCCGGAGGAGCTGCTCGCGCTCGGCTACGACGCGCAGACCGCCGGTGGGCTCCTCGTGACCCTCCCTGCGGACAAGGCGATTTCGCTGCAGAATGAGTTCGCAGCTCGCGATCTGTTCATCGCGCGCGTGGGGTCAGTGGAGGAAGGCGAAGGCGTTGTCATCAGTTAGCGTCGCGCAGCACCGGTTCGCGCGGACGATCTCTCCGGTCGTCTTTCGGCGCATCGCGCTGGCGGCCGTCGGCGTGCTCATCGTCATCGTCGCGTCGGGCGCGACGGTCCGGCTCACCGGCTCGGGTCTTGGCTGCCCGGAGTGGCCGACCTGCACGACGCAGCACGCGCTGCCGCAGACCTACCACTCATTCATCGAGTTCTCGAACCGGGTCATCTCGGCGATCACCGTCTTCACGACGCTCGCGCTGGCCGTCGCTGCCTGGCTGACACGCGGGCTCTCGCGCCGCGGCAGGTGGCTCGCCACCGCGGTCTGCCTGGGGGTGATCGCGCAAGCTCCGTTCGGCGCGATCGTCGTCTACTACGACCTGAATCCCTACCTCGTCATCTCGCACCTGCTGCTCACCCTGCTCGTCCTCGGGCTCGCGGTGCTCGTCCTGCTCGAGGCCGCTCGACTCGTGCGCGGTGCGACTCCCGCCCTGCCGGGACTGGCTCGCGCGGGCGGCGTGGCGCTGGTGGCGGCGGTCTCGGTGCTCGTCGTGAGCGGCACTGTTGCGACCGCGGCCGGCCGGTTCCCCGGCAGCAACGGAACGGATGTCGTGCCGCGGCTCGGCAGCTTCTACCCGGCCGTCTACTGGCACGTCCGCGGCGTCGCCGCGTTCGGCATCGTCTTCCTCGTGCTCGCCGGTTGGGCCTGGCTCAACCGCACCCGGTACCCCTGGTTGCTACGGGGCTGCGCCGGGCTGCTCGCGATCCTCGTCGTGCAGATGGGGATCGGGGAGGCGCAGTACCGCACCTATGGCAGCGTGCCGTGGTGGGTCGTCGTCATCCACGTCGCGATGGCCGCGCTCCTCTTCGCCTGGGCGGTTGGTCTCGCCGGCCGCATCTGGCGCCCGATCGGTGCCGACTAAACTGAGGAAATGTCGGAGCTGATCGTCTCGTCGCGGCCCGAGCTCCGTCGCCCGGTGCTCGTCGCAGCCTTCCGGGGTTGGAACGACGGCGGCCAGGGCGCGACGCTAGGCGGCGGTTTCCTCGCGAAGCAATGGGAGGCCGAGCCCTTCGCGGAGATCGATCCCGAGAACTTCTACGACTTCCAGGCTGTGCGGCCGAACGTGTCGCTCGAGGACGGGCTCACGCGCAAGCTCGAATGGCCGTCGAACACGTTTTTGCACGCGCCGATCCCGGGTCTCGATCGCGACGCCGTGATCCTGCTCGGCGTCGAGCCGAACCTGCGTTGGAAGACCTACACCTCGCTCGTGCTCGAGCTGGCGCAGGATCTCAACGTCGAGCTCCTCGTCACGCTCGGGTCGCTCCTCGCCGACGTGCCGCACACGCGACCCGCTCCGGTGAGCGCGGCCGCCAGCGACACGACGCTCGTGGAGGAGCTCGGAGTCGAGCCGTCGCGCTACGAGGGCCCGACCGGAATCGTCGGCATCCTCCTCGACGGGTGCCGGCAGGCCGAGATCCCCGCGGTAAGCCTTTGGGCGGCGGTGCCCCACTACGTGTCCCTGGCACCCAGCCCGCGTGCCGCGCTCGCGCTGAGCCGGCGTCTGGGCGAGCTCATCGGCACCGAGATCGACGTCTCCGAGCTCGAGCAGGCGGCGGATGAATACGCCGAGCAGGTGACCGAGGCCGTAGCGTCCGACGCCGAGACGGCCGCGTACGTCGAGGAGCTCGAACGCCGCGTCGACCTGATGGAAGCGGCCGAGGAGCTCCCGTCCGGCGAGAGCCTGGCGGCGGAGCTGACGCGCTTCCTCCGCGAGCGAGAGCAGAACGGGGACGACGGCGGCGAGAGCGCCGGCGGCCCGGCCTCCTAGGTCAGCCGCTCTTGGGGTCTGCCTCAGGCTCGGCCGGCTTCTGTCCTTCCTGTGCGGCCTGAGGCGTGGCCTTCGCGTTGCCCTTGCGCCTCCGCCGGCGGCGGCGCCTGCTGCGGCCCGAGCCCTGCTTCGGCGCGGGGAGGTTCTCCGCCAGCGCGAGCGCGACCTCCTGGATCGTGCCGAGCCGCTCGCGGGCCTCGTCGATGAGCTTCGTCGCGCGCGGGGTGTAGCCCTCCGCCGACGCGAGCAGTGCCGCGCCGACAGGCAGCGGCAGATCGAGCGCGGCCTTGACGAGCTTCGCCGCGTTCTCCTCGTGCCGGTGGCCGCGCGAGTTGGCGAGCGCGCCGAGCAGGCGCTTCGCCTCCGGATACTCCGCCGACGCGCGCCGGTCCTGCACCTTGCGCGTCGCCCGGGCGAGCCGCCACGTCCAGCGGGCGAGGATCTGCTCCGGCGCGTCCGGCTTCTCCTCGCCGATCGCGCGGAGGAGGGTGCGGATGCCGGGCAGCCGCTCCTTCTCCCACGGCGGCGCCTGCGTCACGATCGTGACGAGATCGTCGAAATCGGCGCGCTCGACGCGCATTGAGACGCGGTCCTGCAGCGCCATCATGCGCAGCCGCCGGTTCGGGTTCTCGGTCGCGGCGGTCGTCAGGAACTGCTCGAGCGCGACCTTGCTCGCGTTGCGGTCGGTCAGCTTCTGGACGAAGGAGGCGCGCTCGTCGAAGCGGATCTGGCGCCCGGCGATCGTGGCCCAGTAGCGCTGCTCGTCCTCGTCGAGGTACTTGGGATCGATGCGCTGCCACTCCCGCTGGATCACGCCGATGCGGCGGCGGACGTCGGGCGTGACCGGCACGAGCCACGGCGCCGGCGTGAGGCGGCGGCGAGCGCGGCGCTGCGAGCGGCGGCGCGGCGCCGGGGTGACGCGCGCTCCCTCGCGATAAAAGTCTGCGTCGAGCAGCGAGTGGAGCGAGACGACGCGCTCGTTGTGGGTCGCGCCCTTCGGGACGAAGTCGACGACGATTCCCGCTTCCTTGCGCGGATGGAGACGCATGATACGGCCGATTCGCTGCTGGTAGACGCGCTTCGACGCGGTCGGCGCGAGGTGCATGCAGACCGTGGCGCGCGGCGAGTTCCAGCCCTCGGCCAGCAGCTGCGCGTTGATGAGCACGTTGATCTCGCCGCGCTCGTAGGCGGCGAGCGTCTCGGCGAGGCGCACCGGCGGCGTCCGGCCCGAGACCGCCTCCGCCTTGATCCCGGCCGCTCGGAACTCGGTCGCGAGGTTGTAGGCGTGCTCGACGCCGGCCGCGTAGACGATGCCCGGCGTGTTGTCGAAGCGCTCGCGGTAGAGGCTCGCGGCGGCCATGTTCAGCGCCTGGTGGTCGAGAGTCTTGGCGAGGATCTCCTGGTCGAAATCGCCGCCGACGATCGGCACAGAGTTGACCGCGGCGACCGGCGGCACGCGCAGGTCGCGCAGCGGAGCGATCAGGCCGCGGCGGGCAGCGTCCTGCAGCGGGAGGTCGTCGACCGACGCGGGGAAGACATCGGAGACCTGTTTCGCGATCAGCTGCTCGGTCGCGGTCATCCCGATGTAGATGGGCTCGGGGAAGGAGCGGATCGCGGCCGAGGTCTTCTCCCCGAGCGCGGTGTGCGCCTCGTCGCAGATCACGAGCTGGTACGCGTCGCGGTCGATCGAGTCGACGTGGCGCGCGAACCACGCGTAGGTCTGGATCGTGAGCGGCGACTGTTTCGCGCTGCGGCTGTCGGTCGTGATCACATCGGTCAGGCGCTTGCCGTAGCCTTCGGTCGTCAGGTCGCGCGTGAACTGGGAGACGAGCAGGCGCCGGTGCGTGAGGATCAGGACGCCGAGCGTGCGGGCCGCCTCGACGAAGCCGGCCGCGGCGATCGTCTTGCCGGAGGCGGTCGGGTGGCGGAAGCGGTAGCGCCTTACCGCGCCTGGGTCGTCCGGCGTCGGCTCCTCGGGAAGCTCTGCGTCTTCGATCTCGACGACGAGCGTCGAGTCCTCGTCCTCGTCCTCGACCTTCTGCTGCTCGAGCTCCTCCGCCGTCGCGGTGTGGCCGTTGCCGTTCCCGTTGCCGTTCGGCTCGTCGTAGCGCTGGCTCGCGGCGATCAGCTCGGTGAGCATCCCGGCGAGCGCGTCGACCTGGTGGCGGCGGAGCGCCGTGCCGGCAGCGGTGCGCGGCTCCGGCTCGGCGAGCACGCGCTCGAGTCCGAGGAGCAAGCCGTAGCGAACCTTCCATTTCGAGGACGGCGCGGCGAGGCCGGCGTCCATCTCCGCGATCGCATCGTCGAGCGCGCGGCGGCGCGCTGTGCCCTCCGCGAGCGTCTCGGCGGGATCCTCGCCCTCGCGTACGAAGGGCTCGCCCGCCCACGCTTCCGCGCGGAGAGCGGCGGCAACCACCGGGTCTGCCGCCTCCAATGAGCTGGTCGGCTGCTGAATCGCTTCTTGCATATGCGCAGCACGCGTCGGTGCTGCAAGTCAAACGAAGAGATGCGCTGCGCTCGGCTCTGATTTCCCCTGGGCGAGCGGCGCAGGCGGAAGCATACCCTCCTCGCCGGATTCGTCAACGTGGGAGCGCTACAGAGCGAGGCCGCCGAAGATGGCGAAACGGCTGGCGGGTGTCTCTTCCAGCACTACCTCGCCGCCCAGCTCGACCTCGCCGTGGAGGCGCGCCGCCAGTGCATCCGCGTCCTCGCGGCTCGCGCAGCCGACGATGAGGTAGTGGAAGCGGCGCTCGGGCCTGTAGCCCTCGGCCTCGAGCTGGTCGGCCAGCTCGCCCGCCTTCTGGCGGTCGGGGCACTCGACGCGCACCTCCCACGGCGCGTAGCCGCGGTCGAGCTCTTCCTGCTCCCAGGTCTCGGTCGGCGGCTCGTTGTCCCAGCGCTCCTCGTCGTCGAGCCAGTGCTCGATCTGGCTCGTCTTCGCCTGGATGTCGTGCTCACGGAGCTCGGCCTCGATGACCGCGTGCGCCTTCTCGGCCTCGGGACGGGTCGCGGCGTAGACGAAGATGGTCGCGTCGTCGCGCGAGACGGCGAGCCGGCGCGCCTCGAGCTCTTTCGCGAGCTCCTTCGCCTCGTCGCCGAGGTCGCCTCCGAGTCGCTCGAGCAGGCCGGTCGCGTGCTCGGTCTCCTCGAGCTCGATCGTGATGCGCCAGTCGTCGTTGGCCACGGGTCGAGCCTAGTCTCTGGGTGTGGACTGGCGCGAGCGGTACGAGCGCGCGGCCGCTCGGTACGCGGCCGGCGAGACGCGGGAGCTCGACGAGCGGCAGCTCGTGCAGCTCGCGAACTCGGCCTGGGCGGCGGGACTGTCGCTCTTGATGGCCGGCGATCGCGAGGCGGCTGCGGAGTGGCTGCGGCGGTCGGCGGCGCGGTATCGCGAGAGCTGGGACGCGGGCGGCGCGACGGCCGCGTGGGGCCGGCCGCTCGGCGCGATGAAGGCGCTGCTCATTGCGGGGGACGACGCCGGGGAGGCGGCGCGATGGGCGCTCGAGGTGGGCGCCGCGGAAGCGGAGTCGCCGATCGGCCGCTATGCGGGAGCGCTCGCGCTGCTCGTCCTCGGTCGCGACGACGAGGCCGCGGGAGTCGCGGCGACGCTCGGCGAGGAGTTTCCCAGCGACGTGGCTGGTGCGCTCCGGGCGCTCGCGCTGCACGACGCGCAAGCGTACGACCTTGCCGTCGCGTCGGTGCGCGGGTCGTTCGAGGAGCGGGACACGTTCCTCGAGGACGTGCCGGTAGCGGACACCCCGCTCGCGCTCGATGCACTGGCTAGTCGCCGATTTCCCGCTGCACGCGCGCCGGAACCCCGACCGCCACAACCCGGGCCGGAAGATCGGACGTGACGACGGCGCCGGCGCCGACCACCGTGTCGTCGCCGATCGTCACTCCCGGACACACGATCACGCCGCCGCCGAGCCACACGTTGTCCCCGATCGTGATCGGCTCGCCCGACTCCCATCCCTCTCGCCGCGGCTCGGGCTCGATCGGGTGCGCTGCCGTCAGGAGTTGCACCTTGGTAGCGATCTGGCATGCCTCGCCAATCCGGATTGGGGCGACGTCGATCATCACGCAGTCGAAGTTGACGAACGTCCCGGCGCCGATCGAGATCTGCGTGCCGTAGTCGCAGTGGAAGGGCGGGCGGATGACCACGTCTTCGCCGACCTGCCCGAGGAGCTCGCGCAGGATCGCATCGCGTCCTTCCCGGTCGACATGCGGCGAGGCGTTGAACCGCTCGAGTAGCGCCATGGCGCGCGCGTGATCGGCCCGGAGCTCCTCGTCGACGAGGTACGGCTCGCCGCGGAGCATCCGCTCCTTCATGTCGGACATCAGAGTTGCGCGGCGGCGGCACGGTCGAGAATCGCGCGCGTCCTTCCCTCCGCTGCGCGCGCGAGGCTGCCCGGGGTCGCGTGCGACGGCGCGTCGGCCAGTGCCCGCGCGACGGCGTCGGCCTTGTCGGCTCCAGCCACGAGAAAGAGGAGCTCGTGCGTGTTGCAGAGGCGCGGCAGCGTCAGGGAGATGCGGTCGACGAACGGCTCCATGCCCGCGTCGGAGCCAACCACGTCGCGGCCGGTCACGTCGAGCGTGGGGAAGTTCGGGAACAGTGACGCCGTGTGGCCGTCCTGGCCGAGGCCGAGGAGGACGAGATCGAACGTGCCGGCGTCCGTCAGCTCGAGCTTGTACTCCGCTGCCCCGTCGCTGCGGCCGAGCTCGCCCTCCATCCGGTGCACGGCCGCGGGCTCGACCTCCAGCCGGTCGAGCAGCGCCTTCTTCGCCATGGCGTAGTTCGAGTTCTCGTCGTCGGGCGGGACGCAGCGCTCGTCTCCCCACCAGAGCTCGACGCGGCTCCAGTCGGGCTCGAGCTCGGCGGCGAGCTCGTACGCGCGGCGCGGGGTCGAGCCGCCGGTGAGGACGATGCTGCCGCCGGCGCGTGCCTGTTCGGCGAGGCGCTCGGCGACGAGCCGGGCCGCCTCCGCGGCGTCGGC
>DATFSG010000016.1:0-2016 GCA_035262765.1 Gaiellaceae bacterium
CAGCACCGCGCTCCTGACCCTGCTGCTGGCCCCGTTCCCCGCGCTCGACCCGAGCTCGGACGACCGGCTGCTCGTCTGGGGCGGGGTGCTGGTGCTCGGGTTCCTGTTCCGCGCGACTCTGCGCGGCGTCTGGCGCAGGACGACGCCGCCGCAGCGGGTGCTCATCGTCGGGGAAGGACCGTTGGCGCAGGCCGTGGCCCGGAAGCTTGAGCTCTTCCCGGACATCCACGCCGAGATCCACAGCCGGATTCCGAGTTGCGTCGAGCTCCACGAGCGGCTCCTCGACGTCATCGCCGACGTCGACCGGGTCGTGATCGCCTGCAGCGAGCTCAGCGAAGGGCTGCTCGAAGACCTTCTCCCCGTCTGCCGCGCGAACCGCGTCAAGCTCACGATCGTCCCGCCGACCCGCGGCATGTTCGGCACGGCGACGCATCTGACGCACATCGCCGACCTGCCCTTGCTCGACTACAACACCTGGGACATCTCGCGGACGACCGTGGCCCTCAAGCGGGTGTTCGACGTCGTCGTCGCGCTGATCGTCCTCGTGCTGACCTCCCCGCTCTTCGTGTTGGCCGGTCTGGCGATCGTGCTCGATTCCGGCTTCCCGATCTTCTTCCGCCAGACTCGCGGCGGCGAGCAGGCGCGACCGTTCCAGATGCTCAAGTTTCGCACGATGGTGCGCGACGCCGAGGCGAGGCTCCCGGAGCTCGTCCGCTTCGACGAGCTCGCGGATCCGATGTTCAAGCTCAGGGCCGACCCGCGCGTGACGCGCGTCGGCCGGGTGCTGCGGCGGACGAGCGTCGACGAGCTGCCGCAGTTGATCAACGTCCTGCGCGGCGAGATGTCCATCGTCGGGCCGCGACCGGAGCAGCTCGACCTCGTCGAGCGCTACGCGCCGGAGCACCAGTTCCGGCTCCGGGTGAAGCCCGGGATCACCGGTCCGATGCAGGTCTACGGCCGGGGCGAGCTGACGTTCGAGGAGCGGCTCGCCGTCGAGCGCGAGTACGTGGAGAATCTCTCGATCGCGCGCGACATTCGAATCGGGTTGATGACGTTGCCGGCCGTGCTGGGAAAGCGCGGCGCGTTCTGACGGTTCGCCCCTCGGATCGCATCAAATGACGGTCTTGGCACAACGCGCATCCACGGCGCGCCTGGCCCGTCGGGGCCCTTTGCGTTCGACGATCGGGTCGCTCATTGCGGCCGTCGCAGGCCAGGGCGGGCTCGTCATCAGCGGCGTGTTCGCGGCGCGGCTCCTCGGCCCGAAGGACCGCGGCTATCTCGCGCTCGTGATGCTGATCCCGCTCGCGCTGACCTATGCGGGCTCGCTGGGGCTGCCTCTCTCGGCGACGTACTACATCGCGCGGCGGCGAGGCGCTGCCGCGGCGATCGTGCGGCGGTTGCGGCCGGCCCTCGTGGTTCAGTCGCTGGTGCTCGTTGCTCTCCAGGCCGTCGCCGTGGCGCTGCTCCTGCCGAGCTCGCGCCTGGCGGCCGGTCTCATCACGCTCGTCTTCATTCCCGCTGTCCTGTCCCAGCAGTACGCGCTCGGGATCCTCCAGGGACGGCAGCGGTTCGCGGCCTTCAACATCGTGCGGGTCGTCCCGGTCTTTCTCTACGCGTTCGGGGTCGCGGTCCTGTACGCGATCGACTACGCGGACGTCGCGGCCGTGGCCGCGGCGTGGACGATCGCCTACGTCATCGCCGCGGTTGTCGCGCTCGTCGCGGCGCTCCGGCACATCGAGGATGATCCGCAGGCCGAGCCGCCGAGCGTCCGCGAGATGACCCGCTTCGGCTGCCGCGGCCTGCTCGGCTCGACCTCGCCGATCGAGGCGTTCCGGATCGACCAGGCGTTCGTCGGGCTCGCGCTGTCGCCGACCGCTCTCGGCTACTACGTCGTCGCGTATGCATTCACGAATTTCCCGCGGCTAGCAAGCCAGAGCATCGGCATGATCGCGTACCCGGCGGTGGCCGACGTCAAGGACCCGAGAGCCGCGCGCCGGCTCGGCACTCGTTTTCTCT
>DATFSG010000017.1:0-8103 GCA_035262765.1 Gaiellaceae bacterium
GAGCGCGCCGCGGATCATCGGCAGGTCGAACTTGTCGTCGTGCGTGAGGACGACGACCGCTGTGCCCAGGTCCGGCGGAGCCTGCGCCATCGCCTCGTCGGGCCAGAGCACGAGCAGCTCGTCGGCGCTCGGGATTCGCTCGGGCGTGGCAAAGCTCTTGCGAGCGTCAGCCACGACCGTCCTCCAGCCGAGGAGCTTGGCCGCGCGACAGAGGGCCTCTGCCGTGTCCACGGCGCCGTAGACGAAGAGCGTCGGCGGCGGGGCGTTGACGTCCGCGAGAACTGTCCGGTCGGCCAGCACGATGACGTGGCTGCTGCCGCGGCGCCGCGCAGCCAGCTCGAGCTCCGAATCGTGGAGCCGCTCGCCCACTCCCTCGCCGGCAACGACCGTGAGCGTCACATCCGGCCGCTCGACCTCCGTGAGCTCCTCGACGAAGACGTCGATCTCGCCGCCGCAGGGCAGGCCGATCCCGAACGCCATCTCGTCGGTGATCCCGTACGTGAGCAGCCGCGGCGGCCCGCCCGCGAGCACCTCCTGCGCCGCGAGCACCACGTCGCTCTCGACGCAGCCGCCGGAGACCGAGCCCGCGAGGTCGCCGCGCTCGCTGACGTAGAGCTTCGAGCCGACCGGACGCGGGGCCGACTTCCGCGTCGCCACGACGGTCGCGACGGCGACCTTGCGCCCCACTTCGCGCCAGCGCACCGCCTGCTGCAGCGCCTCGTCCATGCCGGTCAAGCTAGCGGCCGAGATAGGCCTTGCGGAGATCCTCGTGCTCGCGCAACTCGGCGGCAGGGCCTTCGAGCACGAGCCGACCGGTCGAGAGGACGTAGCCGCGGTCGGCGATCGAGAGCGAGACGTTCGCGTTCTGCTCGACGACGAGGATCGCGACGCCCGACTCGTGCACCTGCTTGATGATCTCGAAGTTCCGCTCGACGAGGATCGGCGCCAGCCCCATCGAGGGCTCGTCCATCAGCAGCAGCTTCGGCCGCGCCATCAGCGCCCGCCCCATCGCCACCATCTGCTGCTCGCCGCCCGACATCGTCCCGGCCAGCTGCGAGCGCCGGTCGTAGAGCAGCGGGAAGAGCTCGTAGACGCGGTCGAAGTCCTCCTTGCGTCCCTTGCCGTGCAGGTACGCGCCCATCTCGAGGTTGTCGAGCACCGTCATCGGCCCGAACAGGCGCCGGTTCTCGGGGACGATCGCGATGCCCTTGCCGATCCGATAGCTCGTCGAGCGGGACGTGACGTCCTCGCCTTCGAAGTACACGCTCCCGTTGCGCGGCAGCACGATCCCGAGCACGGTCTTCAGCGTGGTCGACTTGCCGGACGCGTTGCCGCCGAGCAGGCACACGAGCTCGCCCGGGCGCACTGCGAGGGTCAAACCCTGGAGGATGTGGATCTGGCCGTAGTACGTGTCCACGGCGTCGAGTCGCAGCAGCGGCTCGGGGGACGCGCCGTTCTCGTTGCCGCCCGCCTCGCTCACTTCGTCGACGCTGCCTTCGTCCCGAGGTATGCCTCGACGACCCGCGGGTCGGTGGCGACCGCCTCGAACGAGCCTTCGGCGATCTTGACGCCGTGGTCGAGCGCGACGACCCGGTCCGAGATGCCCTCGACGACGTGCATGTCGTGCTCGATCAGCAGGATCGTGTAGCCACCCTCGTCCCGCAGCTGCCCGATCAGCTCGGTGATCTCGTGCGTCTCCGTCGGGTTCATGCCCGCGGCGGGCTCGTCGAGCAGGAGGATCCGCGGCTCCGTCGCCATCGCCCGCGCGATCTCGAGCCGGCGCCGGTTGGCGTATGAGAGCGAATACGCGGGCTGGTTCCAGCGGTAGCCCATCAGGCGCTGCCCAAAGAAGGAGAGCTTCTCCTCCGCCTGGCGCCTGATCGCCTTCTCCTCGCGGCGCATCCCGGGAGTGCGGAGCATCGCGCGAACGACGTCCACCTTCGTCCGCCCGTACTGCGACGCCATCACGTTCTCGATCACGCTCATGTTGAGAAAGAGCCGCAGCGTCTGGAACGTTCGCGCCACCCCGGCCTTGTTGATCTTGTGCGGGGACAGGCCGACGAGGCTCTCACCTCCGAGCCGGATCTGTCCCGCCTCGGGCCGGTAGATCCCGGTGATCAGGTTGAACAGCGTCGTCTTGCCGGCGCCGTTCGGTCCGATCACGCTGACGATCTCGCCCTGGTTGACGACGAGGTCGAGGTTGTCGATCACCTTCAGGCCGCCGAACGACATCGAGAGACCGTTGAGCTCGAGCAGCGGAGTCGGCGAGGTGGGCTCGGGAACCGCGGCCATCAGACGATCTCCACTCGCGCCTGCCCGAGCAGCCCCTGCGGCCGCTTGATCATCAGGCCGACGAGCATCGCCCCGAAGAGGATCAGGGCCGTCACGCCCGGGTTCTCGCTGAGCACGTTCTCCCACACGACGGCGGTGAGATAGAGCGTTGGCCCAAGCGCAATGATGCGCCACCAGCCCTTGAGCATCATGACCACCACCATCGCGACCACGAGCCCGATGTAGAGGATGTTGTCGAAGTTCCCGTGGCTCGTCTTCGGGATGATGACCCAGTGCGAGAGCCAGCTCGCGCCGTTGATCGTCTTGCCGCCGGTCCACGCCGAACCGCCCCACGCCTGAACGACGGCATGCGCGACGAAGCCGGTCGCGATCGTCCCCACGAAGACGACCACAGCCTTGTACCACGGCTTCAGCAGCGCGACCAGCACGATGATCGCCCCGTAGAAGAGCCAGCGCTTGAAGCCGGGATGATCCGTCTGCGGCTCGAGGAACACGAACGTGCAGTTGATGAGGATCGCCCCGACGAAGACCCCCGCGATGCTGCCGAGGCCGCCGAGAATGATCACCGCGTAGATGGTGATCAGGAACGGGATGCCGAACTGGGTCGACACGGCGGCCGTGAGGATCGCCGCGAAGATCGCGCCGAAGAGGCCGGCCACCGCCGAGCTGAAGATGAACGCGAGGATCTTGAGCCGGTTGACGGGCATGCTCATCACCTCGGCGGCGAGCGGATCCTCCCTCGATGCCCGCCAGGCGCGCCCGGTACGTGACTGGTTGGCGAGATAGAGAGCTCCCGCGACCACGGCGACTGCCCCGATCAGGAAGAAGTACTCCTGCTTCGTGGACGAGATCTTGTAGCCGAAGAACGTCAGCGGGTCGACCTGGGGAATTCCGTTGGCGCCTCCCGTCAGGCCCTTGCCGAACAACACCGGGTTGGCCACATTCGTGAACACCACGAACGCCTCAGCGAAGAACAGCGTGACGATCGCCAGGTAGTCGCCGAGGAGCCGGCGCGCCGAGAAGCCGAGGATCGCTGCCGGGATCGTCGCAGCGAGCATCGCGATCGGGATCACCGCCTCGGCAGGCCAGTGAATCCCGTAGTAAGGAGAGGAGAGGAGAGCGTAGGTGTACGAGCCGATGCCCAGGAACGCCACGTAACCGAGGTCGAGCAGACCCGCATACCCGACGACGACGTTGAGCCCGAGCCCGAAACCGACGAAGAGGAGCGTGTACAGCCCGAAGTTGAACAGGTCGCCTTCGCTTCTGAGCAACCAGTAGGGCAGGCTCGCTGCGATCGCGACGAAGGCAAGCAATTTGATCCAGTCGGGCGTGGACTCCCAGCCGTGAGCCAACCAGCCGAGCGGTCCGCGCTGCGTGCGGCCCTCGTGCGACGCGACCCAGGAGTCGACGCCGACCTTCGGGCCTGACTCCGTCTCGGCGGGGGGCTCGGGAGGCGGCTCGGGAACGCCGGGGGTGTCGGGTGTGTCGCTCATACCTTCTGGATGGCCTTGGAGCCGAGTATTCCGTTCGGACGGATGATCAGGAAGCCGATGAGGATGCCGAAGACGACGATGTCGGACCACTGCCCCCCGACGTAGCCCGTCGCGAAGTTCTGGAAGAGCCCGACCAGGAGACCGCCGAGCATGGCGCCGGGAATGCTGCCGATCCCGCCGACCACGGCGGCCGTAAACGCCAGCAGGCCGTACTGGAAGCCGAGGGTGAAGGAGGTGTCGCCGATGTACAGGCCGTACATCACGCCGGCCGCCCCCGCGAGGACGGAACCGATGAAGAAGGTCATCGAGATGACCCGGTCGACGTCGATCCCCATCATCGCCGCGGCCTCGCGGTCGAAGGCCACGGCCCGCATCGCCTTCCCGAACCTGGTCCGATAGACGAGCCAGACGAGCATCACCATCAGCGCGACGGCCGCCAGGACGACGAGGGTGTCGACGGTCGTGAAGGGAATCCCGTCGACCGTGAAGACGGAGTTGAGCAGCGGCCCGAAGGTGCTGGGGTAGTTTCCGCCGAGGTACACGCCCTCGTAGAGGACGTGGGCGGAGTTGGTGAGGAGCTGCACGCTGCTCTCGAGGAAAAAGAGCACGCCCAGCGCACTGATGAGGGGCGCGATCCTCGGCGCATTGCGCAGCGGCTTGTAGGCAACGCGCTCGATCGCCACTCCCAGTACACCCGACCCCACCATGGCGACGGCGAACATGATGATGATGAGCGGGACAATCGGGAACGACGCCATCTCGGCTCCGCCGAATGCCTGCAGGACGCCGTAGCCGATGAACGCCCCCACCATGTAGATGTCGCCGTGGGCGAAGTTCAGAAGCTGCAGGATCCCGTACACCATCGTGTAGCCGAGGGCGATGAGCGCGAGAAGGCTGCCGCTGACGATCCCGTTGCGCAGCAGGCTCCAGAAGCCCGGCCAACCGAGCGTCCGGATCTGGTCGATGATGTTGAAGACGAGAAGATGGTGCATCGAAGGCGCCTAGCTTGTCACAGAAAAAAGGTCACAGAAAAGACGAGCGGCCCGCATTGGCGGGCCGCTCGTTTGGATCGGTGTACGCCGGTTAGCCGACGCGTGAGTAGCTGCCGTTCGGCTGGATCTTGTAGATGCCGAATGCGGCCGTGCCACCCATGTCGCCATTTCCCTGGAACTTGCCGTGGTTCCCCTTGAGGAACACGACCGGGAAGCCGAGCAGCGAAACCGCCTTGCTCAGCTTGACCTTGGCGACGTCCTTGCGGACGGCAGCCCGCGTCGTCTTGCCGTGGCCTGCGTTGCACGCCATCTGGAGCGCCGTGGCGTTGACCATGACCGAGGTGTAGGTCGGGAGGCCGAACGTCTCCGGATCGCCGCCGTGCGCCTTCTTGAACGACTTCAGCGCCGGAGCGTTGGTCTGAACCGGGAAGCCGGACACGTAGCTGCCGGCGCCCTTGAACGTGCTCGGGTCGTCGGTGCCGTCGGAGCCCATGACGATCTGGTGGTCACCGTTCGCCCGCAGCTGGGTGAAGAACTGCTGCGCCATGGCGGGGACCTGCCACGGGATGTAGACGAGCTGCGTGTTGCCCGGGATCGCAGCGATGACCGAGTTGTAGTCCGGGTTCTGCTGGCTGATGTGATCCGTGGTCACGGTCACGCCAACCTTCTGCAGGTCATTCTTGACCTGAAGCGAGAGACCCTGGCTGTACGCCTCTTCGTCGTCGATGATCCGAACGTTCGTCTTCTTCAGCTTCTTGTGGATGAACGTCGCGACGTTGTCACCCTGCTGACCGTCGTTCGGCACCGTCCGGAAGAAGTAGCCGGGCGTGGTCTCACGGGGAGTGCCCGGCAAGGCGCGCGTCAATGCGACGCGGGTCTCGGAGCCCGACACGGGCCCGAGGTTCGCGCCCTTCCACACGGAGGCAGTGTCCTCCATCTCCTGGCTACCGGCGGGGCCGCTGACCGCGAGGATCTTGCCGTTCGACGCGAACGCATGGGCCACCTGAACGGCCTGCGGGTTGTTGCCCGCGAGCTGCGTGTCGCCGCGAACGAAGGCGAGCTTCAGCTTGTGGCTCTTGTTCCACGTCTTCTTCGCAAAGTTCGCCCAGTCCCACTGCGGGGTGCCGAGCGTTGCCGCCGGACCGGTCTCCGGGTAGGCAACTCCGATGGTCACTTTCGTCCCGCACTTGACGCTCTTGGCCGCGACTGCGCTGGCGTTAGCCGGCGCCTTGGCCGAGCCCCACGCGGTCGTCGCAACGACAACCGAGAGAAGCGATGCGAGAAGTGCGACTAGTCCAACTTTCTTCAACATTCAATGCCCTCCTTTGGCACGTGCTCACTCTGGTGAGACGCTTCCCTCCGCCCAAGGTTTGCGCCGAGTGATACCTGGCCCGCGACTTTACTCCGCGCCGCACCAGAGAGGAAGGGTGTGCGCACCGGTATAGGCTCGCGCCGTGCAGTACTGCATCCAGCCTCAGGAGGCCGACGGGCCGGTCACGCCGCTCTTCACCGTGCCCGAGTTCCAGCAGCGCGTGCTGCGCTTCGACGGGGCGGGCGACGAGCAGCGCGACGACGAGCGCGACGAGGTGATCTACGTCCTCGAGGGCAACGCGGAGGCGACGGTCGGCGGCGAGAAGCTGGAGCTCGAGCCCGGGACCGGCGTTTTCGTCGCGCGCGGGACGTCGTGGCAGATCGAGTCGACGGACGGTTTGAAGCTCCTTTCGGTGCTCATCGAGCGGCCACTGCCCGCCTCGGCGACCCACGCCGTGATCGCGAGCGGCGAGCGGGGCACGGCGACCGCCGGGCGCGAGTTCACGCTGCTCTCGCACCCGGAGAACGGCTGCGAGTCGGTGACCCAGTTCGTCGGCTACATCCCGCCGGGACGCGCACCCGACCACTTCCACCGCTACGACGAGGTCGTCTACGTTCTCGCCGGCGAGGGCGCCTTCCACGCCGACGGGGAGAGCGCGCCGCTGCGCGCCGGCTCGTGCTTCCACCTGCCGGCCCGGCTCATCCACTGCGTCGAGAACCACGGCCCGGGCGAGATGCGCGTGCTCGGTGTCTTCAGACCGGCCGGCTCACCGGCCGAGGCCTACTACCCCGACGGCTCAGCCGCGGCCGTGCCCGCGGTGTAACACTGAGCCGCTGATGCCGCACATCGAGCGCACAGCCCACGTCGGCTGGGACGGGAACCTCGCCCGCGGTGCGGGCACGCTGGACGCAGAGAGCGGCGCGTTCGCGCGGCTGCCCTTCTCCCTCCCCTCGCGGGTGGGCGACCCGGGCGGCAAGACGAGTCCCGAGGAGTTGCTGGCGGCCGCGCACGGCGGCTGTATCACGATGTCGCTCGCCGGCGAGCTGACGAGCGCGGGCACACCGCCGGGCCGGCTCGACGTCGCGGTCACGATTGTCATGGACGAGGTCGAGGGGCAGGGCCACCAGATCGTCGGTTCTCGGGTCGAGATGGTCGCGCGCGTGGAGGGGGTCGACGACGCAGCGCTGCAGGCGGCCGTCGAGCAGGCCGACGCCGGCTGTCCGTTCTCGCAGCTCCTCAAGCGCGCGGGCGCCGAGGTCACCGTCAGCGCACGTCTCGGGTGAAGCTCGCCGAGCTGGCCGCGGCGCGGCGCACGCACAAGACATTCGGGCGGGAGCCGCTCTCGCGCGAGACGTTGCTCGAGCTGCTCGACGTTGCGCGGCTCGCGCCGACGCACCACCTGAACCAGCCCTGGCGTTTCCGCGTTCTCGGCCCGGCCACGCTCGCCGAGTTGAAGCGCGTGGCCGGCGAGAAGGAGGCGCAGAAGCTCGACCGGGCGCCGACGCTGGTGGTCGCCACTGCGGCCCTGACGGGCGACCTGATCATGGATGAAGAGGACGTGTGCGCGACCGCCGCGGCGATCATGCTCGTGCTCCTCGCAGCCACCGAGCGGGACATCGCCTCGTACTGGCGGACACCCCAGGTGCTCCGCACGAAACTCGGCCGCGAGGCGGTCGGCATCCCGCCGGGCGAGCGCTTCCTCGGCCTACTCCACTTCGGTACGGCCGAGCGTGACCCGGCACCGCGTGAGCGCGAGCCGCTCGAGCGTTACGTCGAGTTCCTGCCCTAGCTGACGGCGGAGTCGCCGGCGCGAGGCTCATCGACGCCGGACTCCGGCGTCCCGACCACGGGTGGCTTCGTCGGGCGGAGGTACAGGTACTCGTAGCCGAGCGCCGCGACGAGGGCGCCGACGATCGGCCCGATCCAGTAGATCCACCCGTTCGCCCAGTAGTTCGCGGCGACCATGGGGCCGAAGGCGCGGGCCGGATTCATGGCGGCGCCGGTGATCGGCCCG
>DATFSG010000018.1:0-8586 GCA_035262765.1 Gaiellaceae bacterium
GCGGCCGGGCCGGACATCGCCACGCCGGACGGCCAGTGCCGCGGCCGTCACGTTTTCGAGTACGCGCTCCAGTTCGACGGCGACGAACTTTCGAACGCGGCACTCGTCCGGGCGAGCCAGGACTACCGCACCGACTTCCTCCGCGGCGATCCGTTCGAGCCGCCGCTCGAACTCGGCGGCGACGTCGTCTTTTCGTGCCTCAAGCAGGCGGAGGACGGCCGCGGTCTCGTCCTGCGCGTCTTCAACCCGAACCCGCAGCCGGAGGCCCTTACCCTGAGCCGGCCCGCGCGGCGCATCCGCCTCGACGAGGAGCAGGACGCCGACGGCGGACTCGAGCTCGCACCCGGCGAGATCGCCACCTTCCTAATAGGCGACTGAGACGAGGTACAGAGCCCACGGCGGCGCCGTGGCTCCCGCTTCTGAGCGCGTCTGGCCGTCGAGCAGCCCGGGGATCGTGGACGACGCCTCGACCATCGTTCCGACCAGGCTGCGCACCATGTGGCGGAGATAGCTGTTGGCCGTGATCTCGAAGTCGAGATGGTCGCCGCGCCGGATCCAATCCGCCCGCTCCACGACGCGGACAAAGACCTCGTGCTGCGTCTGCGCCGGCGTGAAGGCCCGGAAGTCGTGCTTCCCGACGAGAGTGGCCGCCGCGCGCGCGAGAACCTCCTCATCGAGCGTCCTGGGCAGCCACCAACTGCGACGCAGCTCGAACGGCGACGGAGTCGAGCGCGTGAAGAGCCGATAGCGGTAACTGCGCGAGCGCGCCGAGTGCCGCGCGTGGAAGCCTGTGGGCGCTTTGAGGGACGAGAGCACCGTGATCTCGTCGGGGAGGCGCGGGTTGAGCGCAGCCGCGGCGCGCTCCGGCGGAGGCCCGCCCTCGACGTCGACCGAGACGACCTGGCCGAGCGCGTGGACGCCGGAGTCCGTGCGGCCTGCGACGGCGAGGCCCTCCACGGAAGCGAACGTCTCGCCGAGCGCCTGACGCAGGGCCGACTCCACGGTCGGCAGCCCAGGCTGAGCCGCCCAGCCGCGGAAGGGCGTGCCGTCGTACTCCAACGTCAGGATGAGGCGCACGTCAGGGCATCCTGACTCTGTTTGTCAGGCGTGCCTTATGTTCTACTGACTTGCACATCGATTGATATACTCTACCTAGTGAGCGACGAGCATACCTTTCTTCTGCAGAAGGTCCAGCCCGCGATGGTCGGGCTCATCGACGGCTCGCTCTCCACGCTCGCGCCGATCTTCGCAGTCGTCCTCGCTTCGCACGACACGCGCTACGCGTTCATTGCCGGTCTCGCGACCTCGATCGGCGCGGCGATCAGCATGGGCTTCTCGGAGGGTCTCTCCGACACAGGCGAGCTCACAGGCCGCGGCAGCCCCTGGAGCCGCGGGCTGATCACGGGGGGCGGCACGTTCCTCGGCGGCATCCTCCACTCGCTGCCGTTTCTGATCCCGCACTACTACACGGCGCTGTTCTTCGCGGTGGCCGTGGTGGGCTTCGAGCTCCTGATGCTCGCGTACTTCCGCTACCGCTTCTTCCAGGACACGTTCATCCGCGCCCTGGCGATCGTCACGTTCGCGGGCGTCCTGATCGTCGCGATCAGCGCCGGGCTCGGCAGCGTGCTCGGTAAGCCGATCGGCGGCTAGCTAGCGGCGAGCGGCAGGATCGAAGTCGACGAGCTCGAGATAGACCATCTCGGCGGCGTCACCGGCCCGGTGGCCGAGCTTCACGATCCGCGAGTAGCCGCCCGGCCGGTCGGCCATTCGCGGCCCGACGTCGTCGAACAGCTTGTGCACCACTTCCTGCGAGCGGAGCACCGAGAGCGCCTGCCGGCGCGCGTGAAGATCGCCGCGCCGGCCCAGCGTGATCATCTGCTCGGCGAACGGCTTGACGGCCTTCGCCTTCGCCTCGGTCGTTCGGATCCGGCCGTGCTCGATCAACGAGCACGTCAGGTTCGAGTACAGCGCCTTGCGGTGCGCCGAATCACGGCCGAGCTTCTTCCCTGTGCGAGCGTGGCGCATCGCGACGTCCTACTCGAAGCCGCCTGAGCCGTTTTCGCCGCGAAGATGGAGGCCGTGCTGCGCGAGCGTCTCGCGCACCTCCTCGATCGACTTCTTGCCGAAGTTCGGGATCGCGGCCAGCTCCTGTTCGGTCTTCATCACAAGGTCGCCGATCGTCTCGATACCGACTCGCTTGAGACAGTTGTACGAGCGGACGCCGAGCTCGAGCTCCTCGATCGGGAAGTTCTCCATCCCGTGCGCGAGGGCTGCCTCGGGCGTGACGCCGCCACCCTCGACCGGCGCGGCCTCGCCGAAGCCCTCGATGCGATCGAGGTCGGTGAAGATGGCGAGCTGCCGAATCAGGATCTCGGCCGCCTCGGCCAGCGCGTCCTTCGGCTCGACCGAGCCGTCGGTCGTGATGTCGAGCGTGAGCTTGTCGTAGTCCGTCCGCTGTCCGACGCGAGCAGCCTCGACCTGGTACGCAACGCGGCGCACCGGCGAGAAGATCGAGTCCATCGGAATGACCCCGATCGTGTGCTGCGGGCCACGGTTCATCTCGGCCGGCGAATAGCCGCGTCCGCGGCCAATCGTCAGCGTGATCTCGAGCCGGCCCTTGTCGGACAGGTTCGCGATCTCGAGCTCCGGGTTGAGGATCTCGAGGTCGGCGGGCGCCTCGATGTCGGCGGCCGTGACCGAGCCCGGGCCCTTCTTCGCGATGTGCACCTCGATCTCGGGCGACTCGCCGTGCAAACGCGCGACGAGGTTCTTGAGGTTGAGGATGATGTCCGTGACATCCTCGCGGACGCCCGGGAGGGTCGTGAACTCGTGCGCGGTGCCCTCGACCTTGACCGAGGTCACAGCGGCGCCCTCCAGCGAGGAGAGCAGCACGCGCCGGAGCGAGTTGCCGAACGTGTGACCGAAGCCGCGATCCAGCGGCTCGATCGCAAAGACCCCGCGGTGGTCGTCAACTTCCTCGTTGACGATCTTCGGGATCTGGAAGTCCATTTCGCGTGTAGCCAAGAAGATTCCCTCTTTCCGTTACTTCGAGTAGAGCTCGACGATCAGCTGCTCCTGCACCGGCGTGTCGATCTCGGCACGCTCGGGCTGCTTCAGAACCTTGCCGGTGAGCCCGTCGTGGTCCGCCTGGAGCCACGGAGCGACGGTCGAGACGAGGTCGGTCGCGTCGCGGATCACCTGCTGCGCCGAGGAGCTCGGCGGGACGGTGACGACGTCGTCCGGCCGCACCTGGTAGCTCGGGATGTTGACCCGCCG
The DNA here is from genome assembly GCA_035262765.1 of Gaiellaceae bacterium. Taxonomy (GTDB): domain Bacteria; phylum Actinomycetota; class Thermoleophilia; order Gaiellales; family Gaiellaceae; genus Palsa-739. Next base: position 3,277 of record DATFSG010000018.1, read on the forward strand.
GCCGTTGACCTGGAAGTGGCCGTGCCGGACGAGCTGCCGGGCCTGCGCGCGCGAGGCGGCGAAGCCGAGCCGGTAGACGACGTTGTCGAGCCTGGTCTCGAGCATCCGCAGCAGCTCCTCACCGGTCACGCCCGTGCCCTTAGCGGCCTTCTCGTAGTACGTGCGGAACTGCTTCTCGAGCAGGCCGTAGTAGCGGCGTGCCTTCTGCTTCTCGCGCAGCTGCAGCAGGTATTCGCTCTGCTTGATGCGGCCGCGGCCGTGCTCGCCCGGCGGATACGAGCGACGCTCGATCGCGCACTTCTCCGTCAGGCACCGCTCGCCCTTGAGGAACAGCTTCATCCCCTCCCGGCGGCAGATGCGGCACTTCGGTCCGAGGTCGCGGGCCATTAGACGCGCCTCCGCTTCCTCGGCCGCACGCCGTTGTGCGCCTGCGGCGTCACGTCCTTGACGGACAGGATCTCGAGGCCCGCCGCCTGCAGCGAGCGGATGGCCGTCTCGCGGCCGGAGCCCGGCCCCTTGACGAAGACCTCGACCTTCTGGAGCCCGTGCTCCATGCCCTTGCGCGCCGCAGCGTCGGCCGTGACCTGCGCGGCGAACGGGGTCGACTTGCGGGAGCCCTTGAAGCCGGCGGAGCCGGCCGACTCCCACGCGATGACGTTCCCCTCGCGGTCGGTGAGCGCGACGATCGTGTTGTTGAAGCTTGTCTTGATGTGCGCCTGGCCGATCGCGATGTTCTTGCGGACGCGGCGACGCGTGCGGCCGCGTGTGGCCGCTGCTCTGCGGGGAGGTGCCAAGCTACTTCGCCGCCTTCTTGCCGCGTCCGACGGTCTTCTTCGGGCCCTTGCGGCTGCGGGCGTTCGTCTTCGTGCGCTGTCCGTTCACCGGCAGGCCGCGCCGGTGGCGGATGCCGCGGTAGGCGCCGATCTCGGAAAGCCGCTTGATCGCCTGCTGCCGCTCGCGGCGCAGGTCGCCCTCGACTTCGAGATTCGAGTCGATGTAGTTGCGGAGCTTCGTGACCTCTTCGTCGGTGAGGTCCTTGACCTTCGTGTCCGGGTTGAGGCCGAGCTCCGCGGCGACCTTGCGCGCGGTCGGCTGGCCAATCCCGTAGATGTAGGTCAGCCCGATCTCGAGCCGCTTCTGATTCGGAAGGTTGACTCCGGCGATGCGTGCCACTTAGCCCTGCCTTTGCTTGTGCCGAGGGTTGGAGCAGATGACCATGGTCGTGCCGTGCCGCTTGATCACGCGGCAGCGCTCGCACATGGGCTTGACTGACGGACGGACTTTCATCTCAACGGTGCCTGTAGGTGATTCGACCGCGGTTGAGGTCATAGGGGCTGAGCTCGACCTTGACCTTGTCGCCCGGGAGGATCCGGATGTAGTGCTTCCGCATCTTCCCGGAGATGGTCGCGAGCACAGTGTGGCCACCCTCATCGAGCTGCACCCGGAACATCGTGCTCGGGAGCGCTTCGACGACCTCGCCTTCAACCTCGATCTTCTCTTCCTTAGTAGGCAAATTCCCTTCAGTTAATAGGAGTCTCAGACGCGCACACGCGCGCGGCGGAGCCGCGCGCGAAGGCGATCATCGTAGCAAAGCGGCTTTTTCCGTCGTAAGCAGTCTGGGGCCGTCTTTGGTGATGGCGACGGTGTGCTCAAAATGGGCGGCCAGGGATTCGTCGACCGAGGAGATCGACCACTCGTCGGCGTGGACGTACACATCCGGCTCGCCCATCGTGATCATCGGCTCGATCGCCAGGGTCATCCCTTCCTGCAGCAGTGGCCCCCGGCCGGGAGGCCCGTAGTTCGGGATCTGCGGGTCCTCGTGGTACGAGCGGCCGACGCCGTGCCCCACGAGGCTGCGCACGACGGAGAAGCCCGCTCCCTCGACGACGACCTGCACAGCGTGGGAGATGTCGGAGAGATGGTTGCCGACCCGCGCCTGGTCGATGCCGGCGGCGAGCGCCTCGCGGCACACGTCGAGCAGTCGCTGCGCCTCGGGCGAGATCTCGCCCACCGGCAGCGTGACGGCGCTGTCGGCGACGAGCCCGTCGAGCGTGACGCCGAGGTCGAGCGAGATCAGGTCGCCTTCCCGCGCCTGGTACGCGTCGGGGATTCCATGCACGACCATCGAGTTCGGCGAGATGCAGAGCGCGGCCGGGAAGCCCTTGTAGCCCTTGGAGGTGGGGCTCCCGCCGTTCGCGACGATGTGCTCGTCGGCGATGCGGTCGAGCTCGAGCATGTCGACGCCAGGCTCGAGATGCTCGGCCACGAGCGCGAGCGTCTCGGCAAGCAGCGCGCCTGCGCGCGCCATCCCCTCGATCTCGGCCTCGGACTTGCGGACGATCATGCTTCGACCTTGGAGTGTCGCTGAACCTCGTCGAGCGCCTGCTCGATCTCGTGGAAGACCTCTTCGACGGTGCGGTCGGCGTGGATGCCGACGACATTCGCCTGGTGGGAACGGTAGTAGTCGACGAGCGGCGCCGTCTCGCGCTCGAAGAGCTCGAGTCGCACCCGGATCGCGTCGGGCGTGTCGTCGGACCGGTTCTCCTCGGCCGCCCGTCGCAGCATCCGCTCCAGAAGGACGTCGTGGTGAGGGACCTGGAAGTCGAGCACGGCGTCGATCTTGCGCCCGAGCTCGCCCAGGAGCTCGTCGAGCGCCTCGGCCTGCGGCATCGTGCGCGGGAAGCCGTCGAGGACGAAGCCCCCGACGGTGTCACCGCGGGAGAGCCGGTCGCGGACCAGCCGCACCATCAGCTCGTCGTTCACGAGCTCGCCGCTGTCCATGACCTCCTTCAGCTCCCGCCCGAGGTCCGTGGGAAGCTCCTTCATCTCGCGGAGCATGTCGCCCGTGGCGATGTGCGGAATCCCGTACACCGCCTTGATCCGCTGCGCCTGGGTGCCTTTCCCCGAGCCCTGCGGGCCGAGGACGAGGATGTTCAGCGTAAGAACCCTTCGTAATGGCGCATGACCATCTGCGACTCCATCTGTCGCATGGTCTGCAGCGCGACGCCGACGACGATGAGGACCGAGGTACCGCCGAGCGCGCGGTAGGTCGTCGGGTCGAAGTGGAAGTGCGAGATGAAGATCGACGGCGCGACGGCGACGGCCGCGAGGAACAGCGCGCCCGGGAAGGTCAGCCGGTTCAGAACGCGGTCGAAGTACGCCGCTGTCGGCGGCCCCGGTCGGATGCCAGGGATGTACCCGTTGTACTTCCGCAGGTTGTCGGCCTGCTCCACCGGGTTGAAGACGACCGACGTGTAGAAGTAGGTCATCATCACGATCAGGATCGCCTCGACGAGCAGGTATTTCCAGCTCTGATAGTTGAAGTTGGCGGTGATCCAGTTGCTCCAGGAGACGTTGAAGCTACCGATCGTCTGGGGGACGGCGAGGATCGCCGCGGCGAAGATGATCGGGATGACGCCGGCCATCACGATGCTGAGCGGCATGTAGGTCGAGCCGCCCGTCGTCTGTCGGTTGCCGAGCTGGCGCCGCGCGTACTGGATCGGGATCCGCCGCTGGCCCTCCATCACGAAGACGACCGCGACGATGATCCCGAGCACGATGATCGGGAAGAAGAGCCGCGCAGTCGTGTCGCCGTGGATCCAGCCGCTCAGCCCTGACGGGAGGTACGCGAGGATCGAGGCGAAAATGATGATCGAGATCCCGTTGCCGATGCCGCGCTTCGTGATCTGTTCGCCCATCCACATCAGCATCGTCGTGCCGCCCGTGAGGGTGACGACGATGATGATCAGCCGCCCGCTGTCAACGTGCTGCAGCACGCCTTGCTGCTTGAACAGGAATGCATAGCCGGTCGCCTGGGCGGCGGCGAGGGCAACGGTGAGATACCGGGTGTACTGCGTGATCTTCGCGTACCCCGCCTCGCCTTCTTTCTGCATCCGCTCGAGCGAGGGAACGACGACCGCCATCACCTGGAAGATGATCGAGGCCGTGACGTAGGGCATGATCCCGAGCGCGAAGAGCGAGAAGTGGGACAGCGCCGAACCGGAGAAGAGATTGAGCAGGGCGATGGCGCCGGTGCTGCCCTTACCGGTGCCGAAGAACTGCGACAGCGCCTTCTGATTGACCCCCGGCGCGGGAATCCAGGAGCCGAGCCGGTAGACCGCGAGGATGCCGGCCGTGAAGAGCAGGCGCCGGCGTAGCTCGGGGACGCGCCAGACGTTGACGAGCCAGGTCACCTAGTCCTCGGTTCCTTCCGGCTCTTCAGCCTCCGCGGCCGGAGCCTCGTCGGCGGCCTCGGCGGTCGCCTCAGGCTGCTCGTCTGCTGCGGCCTCCTCGGCGGCGACGGGCTTCGCCTTGCGGTGCCGCACCTTCTTCACCTTCGGCTCGCGCAGGAGCTCGACGGTGCCGCCGGCTCCCTCGATCTTCTCCCGCGCCGCTGCCGAAATGGCGTGGACGCGCACGGTCAGCTTCTTCGACACCTCGCCGACACCGAGCAGCTTCACGTCGGTGCGCGTGTTCTTGATCAGGCGCTTCTCGACGAGCGTCTCGGGCGTCACCTCGTCGCCGGCGTCGAACCGGTCGAGGTCGCGGATGTTGACGGGCTGCGTGTAGGTGCGGAACGGACCGATCGGCATCGCGTCCTTCGACGTCGCGCCGCGCAGTTTGCCGAGCCGCATGTAGAGCGTGGTCTGCCCGCCCTCGAAGCCGGCCCGCATCTTGTGCGAGCCCGAGCGCGACTTCTGGCCCTTGATGCCACGGCCGGAGTAGCGACCCTTGCCGGAGCCGAGACCACGCCCGACGCGCTTCCGGTCCTCGCGCGGCTGGGCCGGCGAAAGATTGGAGAGATTCAGCTGCTTCTCGGGCATTTCGCTCAGGCGCTCTCGATCTTCACGAGGTGACGGACCTTGCGGAGCATGCCGGCGAGCGCCGGGGACTCCTCATGCTCGGCGCTGCGGCCGATGCGGCCGAGCCCGAGCGCACGCAGGGTACCCCGATGCCGCTCGGACTGCCCGATCTGGGACCGGACTTGCGTGATGAGCAACTTGGCCACTTACGAGTCGTCCTTCTTGCGGCGCAGGCCGCGCCGCTTGGGCTTCTCCTCGGCCGCGGGCTCGGCTGGAGCCTCGGCTGCGGGCTCCGGCTCTGCCGCAGGCTCTTCGGCCTCGGCGGCAGGCTCCTCGGCTGCAGGCTCTTCGGCGGGAGTCTCCTCAACCGGCGCTTCCTCGATCACGGCCGGCGCCTCCTCCACGACCTCGACGGCGAGCGCGGCCTCCTCGACCGGAGCAGCCTCCTCGGCCGGAGCCTCTTCCTCGGGCTTGATGGCGGGCAGCGGGAGCACCTCGCTGATGCGCT
>DATFSG010000019.1:0-8560 GCA_035262765.1 Gaiellaceae bacterium
GACGATGAGCGTGATCGACCTCGACACGCTCGAGACCGTGGCGACCGTGGAAGCAGAACCGGGCGCCGGCGCGATCGGCGTCGACCCCACCCGCCGGCTCGCGATCTGCGTCAACTTCGTCGCGGCGTCCGCGAACTTCTACGACGCCGACTCCTTCGAGGAGGTCGGGCGACTCGAGCTCGGCGTCGGCACCTGCGCGATCGGGATCGTCCCCGAGCGCGGCGAGGCGTTCATCGTCAACTCGATCGCCGGAACTGTCTCCCGCGTCGACCTCGACAAGATCGAGGTCAAGGAGGAGATCCGCACCGGGTCGGCGCCGGTGGGGCTCACGATGCATCCCTCCCACGACCGCGTCTACGTCACGAACCGCGGCGCCGGCTCGGTCAGCGTGCTGGGCGTCGCCGACGGCGTCGAGTGGTCGCAGATCCCGGTCGGCGGCGGCCCGGGCGGCGTGGTCGTCGACCCGCACGACGGGCGGATCCTCGTCGCCAACGCGGGCAGCCAGACAATGTCGATCGTCGAGGACCTGCTCGCCGCGCGGCCGCCCGCGCCGGTCGTCGAAGAGCGGAGCCCGTGGATCGGGAGCAAGCTGCCCGACTTCGCGCTCGAGGACTACTGGACGGGCGAGCGGCGCACGAACCGGGACTGGGCAGAGAAGAAGTACATCCTCAACTTCTTCGCTTCCTGGTGAGGACCGTGCAACGCGGAGGCGCCGTTCCTCGAGGACGTGCGCATTCGCGAGGAGTCCCGGTCGGGACTCGAGATCGTGCTCGTCGACATCTGGGAGGGGACCGAGCCCCACCCCGAGGTCGAGCGCTTCTGCGAGATGTGGGGCATCAAGGGGCCGATCCTCCTCGACCCCGGGCTGGAGCTCGCGGGCGCGCTCGGCGTGCGCGGCGTGCCCACCAACGTCGTGGTCGACTCCGACGGGACGGTACGTGCCTTCGGGGCGGCCCGCCTCGACGAGCTCGAGCAGGCGATCGACGAGCTGTACGGCCGCTAGGCGAGCGCGGCCAGCTCGCGCCCTTCGCGCTCGTTCCGGATCCCGACGATCGCGCCGGTCACGGCCGCGTGCGAGAGCACGAAGTCGAGAGCTCCGCGGGTCAGGCTGCCGGCGCCGCGGGAGCGCAGCTCCTCGCGCGTGTCTGCGAGGTCGAGCTCGGCGAAGGGATGCGTGTGCCGGAAGTCGTCTCCAGCGAGCGCGTCGAGCGAGAACCCGTCGGTGAGGAAGCCGCTCGCGAGCGGCGACCAGACGATGACGCCCAGCTCGCGCTGCTGCGCGTACGGGAGCAGCTCTTGCTCGTGGTCGCGGAAAAGCGCCGAGTACTGGAACTGAAGCGCCGCCACCGGCCCGACGGCGAGCGCCCGCTCGACGAGGTTGGGCCCGTGGTTCGAGAGGCCGCCGTGGCGGACCTTCCCCTCCGCGACGAGCTCCTGCAGTGCGCCCCACGACTCCTCGATCGGGACGTTCCGGTCGGGGTCGTGGAACTGCAGCAGGTCGAGGCGCTCGCGCCCGAGGCGGCGCAGGCTCTCCTCGCAGCCCCGCCGGACCGACTCCGGGCTGAGATCCATGAAGTCGTCTCCGTCGTCGCGGCGCAGCGTCCCGCACTTCGTGAAGACAAGGACGTCGTCGCGGCCGGCGAGCGCACGGCCGACGACTTCCTCCGCGTGCCCCCAGCCGTAGAACGGAGCGGTGTCGATCCAGTTGACGCCGCCGTCCACCGCCGCGTGGATCGCCCGCACCGAGTCGCCGTCGTCCTGCGGCCCCCAGTTGACCCACCACTCTCCGGGCCGCGAGCCAATTGGCGCGGTGCCGACGCCGACCCGCGAGATCTCGAGGTCGCTCGAGCCGAGCCGCCGGAGTTCCATAGCCCTGAGGAACGCGGTTAGGCTCGCTCGTATGCCGCCCCTTCTACGGGCCGAGGAGGAGACGAAGGTCCGCGAGTGGTTCGGGGAGCTCGAGCGGCCGGTCGAGCTCTTCGTTGCGCTCGGGCCGGAGGAGACGCCCCGGGCCGGCGCAGGCGACGTCGACTTCGGCCAAGAGATGGTCCGCGTGTGCGAGGCGCTCGCGGAGCTCGGCGACACGCTGAGCTGCCGCGTGGAGGAGGAGCCTGAGGGCTTCCCCCGCTTTCCCGCCGTCTCGATCCGGCCGAACGGGCGTGACGTCGGCGTCCGTTACGACGGGCTGCCGTGGGGCTACGAGCTCGGCTCGCTCGTCGGCGGAGTCGTCGAAGCGGGACGCGAGGAATCGACGCTGCGCCCGGACTCACTGGCGGCGCTAGCAGTGCTCGATCGCGACCTTACGCTCGACGTCTTCGTCACACCGACCTGACCGCACTGCCCGCCGGCCGTGCTGCTGGCGTTCCGTTGTGCCCTCGCCTCCGAGCGGGTGACTGCTGCTGCCGTCGAAGCCAACGAGTTCCCCCGGCTCTCGCAGGAGCTCGGCGTCTGGGCCGTGCCGCGGGTCGTGGTCGACGGCGAGCCGCGGTGGGACGGCTCGGTGCCCGAGGCGGAGTTCCTCCGGCGGATCCTCGCCGCGGCCTAGGCGAGCTTCGTCGCGAGCCAGAGCCCGGCCACGCCGCCGAGCGATCCGAAGACGAGCGAGGCGAGCCCGAGGGCGCTGCCGCCCCACAACAGCGGCACGAACCCGCCCACGATCATCCCCACGCCGACGAAAAGCCAGACGAAGCCTCGCTCCATCCGACCTCTATCGGTCACAGCCGGAGATGGAATGAGCGCCGCCGTCCCCGCACAGGCGGCCGCAGCTCGACCTGCGCGAGCACGTCGCCTCGCAGCCCACCGTGGTACGCGAACACGGCGATGCCGGCGCTGTGCGGAAGGAGCTCCTGGCTGCGCGGCCGTAGAGTGGCGAACCTCTGGCCGTGGCTGAAGAGGGCGAGCCGAAGCCCATCGCCGCGCAGCTGCTCCATCACGTTGCCGCGGTTCGCGAGACGGAGCTCGAACAGACGAGACGCCCCGCTGTGGTGGACGGTGAGCGAGCTGGCATCGAGGCGTCGCACGATCCGGCCGCGGACGCGAAGCACGACGACGAGCCCCACCCGAAGCCGCACCCGGACGTGGCGCACGCCCAGCGGTCGAGTCGTCAGCAACACGAGCTCCGGGTGATCTCCTGGCGCGGCCCGCCGCGGAGGCGTCGCGACGACATGGAGAGTCGTCTTCGCGTGAGGCGCGAGCCGGAACCGCCGAGGACGGCAGCGGAGCCAGGCCGCGGCGCCACGGGCGGGCCGCACCCGCGGTTTGCCCCGCAGCGAGCGCGTGAATCCTGCCCGCGAGACATCGACGAGCAGCGCGCGCCGTCCCGGGTTCCGGACGACGACCGTCCTCGTCGCGGAGCCTTTCAGCGTCAGGCGCAGCGGGCTCGCGCTGAGCCCGATGCCGCGCGCGGCCGCGGCACCCGGAATGGATGCCGCGGCCGCCACGAGGACGAGCGCCAAGAGCGCGCGCCTCACTTGCCGATCACCGTGAACGTCAGCGTCGCCGTGTAGTGCCCGGCCGCCACGACTGGGAGCGGCGAGACGAACCCCACGCTCGTCGCCACCGAGTCGCCTCCGTCCGCGCTCGGGCCGCTCGCCGAGGCGAGGGACAGATCCGCCGCAGGCGCGATCGGCACCGCCACGAGACCGCCTGCACCGACGCCGATGCCGAGCGGCAGATCGTGCGGCGAGAACGCCGTGCGGTGGACGCTGAGCGTGTAGCCGCTCGCGTCGTTGCTCGTCACCGTGACGTTCTCCGGCAGCGGATCCGGCGTCGTGCCGGGCACCGCCGCGGGGAAGCTCAGCGTCGGATGGTCGAGCGCGATCGAGAGGAGCGGCTGGATGTCGACGTCGACTCCCGCCGAGCCGCTCGGTCCGGTCGGAGGCGGAGTGATCGAGCACGGGCTCGCCGCCGCCGCCGAGTTCTGCGGGTTGGGAGTCGCGGCCGCGAAGTCGGCCGCGTTGTCGTCTGTGTCCGTGCAGCCGCCGCCCGCCCGCGCGAGCGACTTCGTCGCGCTCGGGGTCGGCGCGGCGTCGCTCCCCTCGAAGTCGGCCGCGCTGCCGTAGCCGATGAGGTCCTGGACGTCGGACGCAGCCGAGCAGCTACCCGCCGAGGCGCCGCACGACAGGGCGGTCGCATCGTCGACGACGGCGACCTTCCCGCCGCTGACTGCGAGGTTCGAGGTGCCGGTGGCGTCGGCGGCCGGCAGCGCCGCTCCGTTCGCCCCGCCGGAAGCGAGCTGCACGAGGTAGTGGCCGCCGGCCGGGATGGTGCCGCTGAGCGCCGTCGACTGCCAGCTCGTGCTGGAGGCGGACGCGTACTGGAGCGTCCAGCCATCGACCGCGACCGAGCCCGCACCGCGGTTGAACAGCTCGACGTAGTCGTTGGCGTAGACGGCGCCGCTGTTGCCGCCGGCGGCATAGACCTCACCCACAACGAGGTTGCCCGCGCCGCTGCCGCGCGCAGACGCAACGCCGAATGGCAGGGCGAGAGCCGAGAGCAGGACGAGCAGGTGGATGCGCTTCATGGAGCCTCCGATCCGGGGAAATGGACGGCTCCCTTGCTACAGCCCGCCGCTTCGCGCCGACAGTGTCCTTTGCGGAGTTGGCACGGAGTCGGCACTGCTCTCGGTAGATTCGAATTGTGGAACCGCTGGAGCGGGCACGGCAGGTCACCGCCGAGTGGGACGAGCGGCTGCGGGCCGACCTCCCACCCGACCTCGAGATCTTCGACGCCCACACCCACCTCGGCACCGACATCGACGGGATGGTCGGCCGCTACGAGCGGCTGATCGGCTCCATGGACCAGTACGGGGTCTCGCGCGCGTTCATGTTCTGTCTGGACGAGCCCGACCGGAACCCGGGCTTTCAGGCGGGCAACAACCGCACGCTGGAGTTCGCGGCCCGCTCGGACGGCCGCCTGATCCCGTTCGTGCGGCTCGCGCTCAACGAGGGGCCGATCGAGGAGGCGCGGCGGTGCCTCGATCTTGGGGCCCGCGGGATCAAGCTCCATCCGCGAGCCCAGAAGTTCCTGCTCAACGACGAGCGGCTCGCGCCGATCTTCGAGCTTGCGGCCGAGCGCGGCGTGCCGATTCTCATCCACGCGGGCCGGGGGCTGCCGCCGATCGCGGAGGGGCTCGAGAAGCTCTTCGACGCGCACCCCGGCGCGCAGCTGATCCTCGCCCACGCCGGCATCGCCGACCTCGCCAACCTCGCGTCCCGGTTCTCCGGCAAGCGCGGCGTCTTCTTCGACACCTCGGTCTGGAGCGCGATCGACCTGCTCGGGCTGCTGCGCCTCGTCCCGCCGGAGCAGATCGTCTATGCCTCCGACTATCCCTACGGCGGCCAGCCGGGCTCGCTGCTCCTCTCGTCGCGCGTTGCCCGCGTCTCGGGCTTCGACGACCGGCAGCTGCGGGACATGTTCGCCGGCAACGCGAACCGGATCGCGAACGGCGAGGAGCCGCTCGAGCCGTCGAAGCCGCAGGGGTCGGACACCCTCGAGCAGCCGCTCGCGCAGGCACGCATCCACCAGTACGTCTCGATGGCGATGCCGCTGCTTTTCATCCGACAACCGGATGCCTTCGGCGCGCTCGGGCTCGCGCTCAACGCGACCGAGGAGCCGAACGGCGCCCACCAGGACCAGCTCGGCCAGATCCGCGAGCTCCTCGAAGCTGCGCGCGATCTGTGGCGGACGCTGCCCGAGGCGGAGGACGACAGCGAGCGCGGCCTGCTGGCGCGCACCGCCGTCCGCTTGATTCAAATGGCCGACACCGTGGCAGTGACCTCCCCATGAGCGAATTGCGACTCAACGTGAACGGAGGCGAGCACGTCCTCGAGGCGCCCGTCGGGACGAGCCTGGCGCACGTCCTGCGCGAGCAACTCGGGCTGACCGGGACAAAGGTCGCCTGCAACGAGGGTCACTGCGGCGCGTGCACCGTCCAGATCGACGGCGTGCCGCGGCTCTCGTGCATCACGCTCGCCCACACGGTCGAGGGCGAGGTCACGACGATCGAAGGCCTGCGCGAGCATCCGCTCGTCGACGCGTTCGTCCGGGCCGACGCCGTCCAGTGCGGCTATTGCACGCCCGGCCAGGTCGTCTCGGCGGCCGCGCTCGTCGCGGCGAACCCGCACCCGACCCGCGAAGAGATCCGGCACGCCATGGCGGGGAACATCTGCCGCTGCGGCACCTATCCCAAGATCGAGGAGGCGATTCTCAGTTGGCAAGGCTGATCCGCACCGAGAAAGAGGTCGAGGGACGCTTCGAGGAGGTGTGGATTGTCGTCGAGGAGGATCCGCTCGAGCAGTGGCCCGAAGGGCCGCTCGAGGTGGTCGGCAAGCCCGCGCCGCGCAAGGACGGACACGAGCGAGTGCGCGGCGAGGCGCGCTACACCGCCGACCTCAAGCTGCCGGGGATGCTCCACGCGGCCGTCCTGCGTTCGCCGCACGCGCACGCGAAGGTGAAGCGGATCGACCTCGCGCCGGCGCTCGCGCTGCCGGGCGTTCGCGCCGCGATCGGCCCGGGCGAGGCGCACGGCCTCGAAGAAGAGGCGGGCTTCTCCGGCGCGGCGGTCGCGGCAGTCGCTGCGGACACGTTCGGCCAGGCACGCGCGGCAGTCGAGGCGATCGAGATCGAGTGGGAGGAGCTCGAGGTCGTGCTCGATCCGGACGAGGCCGTCAAGCGCGAGCTCCTCACGGCCGAGCCCCGCGCCTACGAGCGCGGCGACGTCGAGAAGGCCTTCGCTCAGGCGGACGTGGTCGTCGAAGCCACGTACCGCACGCAGACCGTCCTCCACAACTCGATGGAGACGCACCAGGCCGTCTGCGAATGGCAGGGCGACACCCTCCACGTCTACATCTCGACGCAGTTCATCTGGGGCATCCGCCAGGCGGTCGCCGACACGCTCGGCCTGCCCGAGGACAAGGTGCGCGTGGTGTGCGAGTACATGGGAGGCGGCTTCGGCTCGAAGAACGGCCCCGATGAGTACACGTACGTCGCCGCGGAGCTCGCGAAGCGGACGGGGCGGCCGGTGCGCTGCGCCCTGACGCGGCGCGAGGAGCACACCTCGGCGGGCAACCGCAACTCGACCATCCAGCGGCTCCGCGCCGGGGCCAAGAGCGACGGGACGATCGTCGCCTTCGACGGCGAGTTCACGAACTCCGTCGGCTGGTCGGGTTGGAACGCCTCGACCGAGGGCCCGATGAAGATGCTCTACGACTGCGAGAACGTCCGCACGGTCACCTACGGCGCGCAGCTCAACACGCCGCCGATGAAGGCGTTCCGCGCGCCCGGCTTCGTCGAGGGGACGTTCGGGCTCGAGTGCCTCGTCGACGAGCTCGCCGCCAGGCTCGACATCGACCCGCTCGAGCTCCGGCGACGCAACTACGCGGGCTCGAACGACGGCACGCCGTTCTCGTCCAAGAACCTCGAGGACTGCTACCGCCGCGCCGAGCCGCACTGGGAGCGGCGGCACGACGTACGCGCGAGCTCCGACGCCGTGTGGAAGCGCGGGGTCGGGATGGCGAGCCAGATCTGGTACGGCGGCGGCGGGCCGCCCTCGTACGCGTGGGTGCGGCTCGGCTCCGACGGCCGCGCGACGGTGATCACCGCGATGCAGGACATCGGCACCGGCACGCGCACCGCGATGGCGCAGATCGCGGCCGAGGAGCTGGGGATCCAGCTCGAGCACGTCGACGTGGTGCTCGGCGACTCGGCGCGCGGGCCGTACGCCTCGATCTCGGCGGGCTCCTCGACGCTGCCGTCGATGGGGCCGGCGGTGCGGGCAGCCGCGGCCGACGCGCGCGAGCAGGTCGAGGACATCGCAGAGCAACGGGGCATGCCCAAGGACACCCCGCTGCAGGAGATCGTCGCCGTGCTCGAGGAGTCGCAGATCCTCGGCAAGGGCGCGCGCGGGCCGAACCCGACGGGGATGAGCGTCCTCACCTTCGGCGTCCACGTCGTCGAGGTCGCGGTCGATGTCGAAACCGGCGAGGTGGTCGTCGAGCGCGTCGCTGCGATCCACGACGTCGGGCGCATCGTCAACCCGCTCGGCGCTTCGAGCCAGGTCGAGGGCGGGATCATCCAGGGCGTCGGGCACACGTTCTCGGAGGAGCGGCTGCTCGATCCGGAGACGGGCCGCGTCCTCACGACCTCGCTCGACACGTACCGCATGCCGACAATTGCGGACGTGCCGGAGATCATCTGCGAGTTCGTCGACCGACCCGACGAGCACCTGACGAACCTCGGCTCGAAGGGGCTCGGCGAGCCGCCGATCGTCCCCGTCGCAGCGGCGATCGGGAACGCGATCCGCGACGCGACCGGAGCCGACGTGCGCGAGCTGCCAATCTCCCGCGAGGAGATGCTGCGCGCGCTGCGCGAGGCCGAGGAACGCAAGCAGGCGCGGGAGAAGGCGAAGCGTGGAGCTCCTGCGGCCGTCTAGCGTCGAGGAGCTCGACGGCGGAGTCTTCCTGCACGGCGGCTCGGAGGTCGTGCCGCTGCTGCGGGAGGGATTGCTCGAGGCCGAGCAGCTCGTCGACGTGCGCGGCGTCGTGCCGCGCGGCATCGACGG
>DATFSG010000020.1:0-4641 GCA_035262765.1 Gaiellaceae bacterium
GATCCCGTGCTCGTCGCAGATCCGGCGCAGCGCCTGCACGAACTCCGGGGACATCGGGATGAAGCCGCCCTCGCCCTGCACCGGCTCGAGCACGATGCAGGCGACCGAGCCCGGGTCGACGTCCTGCTGGAAAAGGAGCGCGAGGCTCGCGAGCGCGTCCTCGGTCGAGACGCCGCGGTACGGGTACGGCGCAGCGGCGCGGTAGACGTCAGTGGCGAGCGGACCGAAGCCCTGCTTGTAGACGAGCTTCGCAGTCATCGCCATCGTCAGGTTCGTGCGCCCGTGGAACGCGCGGTCGAAGACGACGACGCCCGGCCTGCCGGTCGCCGCGCGCGCGATCTTGACCGCGTTCTCGATCGCCTCGGCGCCCGAGTTGACGAGAATCGATTTCGTCTCGGACTCGCCGGGCCAGAGCACGTCGAGCCGCTTGCAAAGCTCTACGTACGGCTCGTACGTCCCGACCATGAAGCACTGATGGAGGTAGCGGTCGGCCTGCTCGTGGACGGCGGCGACGACGGTCGACGGGCCGTGCCCGAGGTTCTGGCAGGCAATGCCGCCGGCGAAGTCGAGGAACTCGCGGCCGTCGACGTCCCAGACCCGCATGCCCTCGGCACGGGCGACGACGAGCGAGGGCGTCGAGACGCCGCGGGCAACGTAGCGCTCTCGCGCTGCGAGGACCCGATCGGCGGCGCTTGCGCGTTCCTCCACGGACATCGAAGCCTGGATTATCTCCGCGCGATGCGGCGCATTCAAGCGCCACCCGCCTCGCAATGCGAGGCGGTCACGGCCACATGCTGCGCAATGCGCGGCCGGTGGCAACCACCGTTACGTAAGTGTCTCGAACGTGCCGAACCGCAGCTCGCTGTCGTGGCGGAAGCGCGAGTTGTCGACGCGTTCCATGTACTCCTCGCGATGCGCGGCGACGAAGGCGTTGTAGGCGTCGGCCGATTCCCAGCGGTCGACGACCAGGTAGCGCCCCGGTATCTCGACGTCGCGCAGGAGCTCGGTGCCGATGTAGCCGCGGCCCTGCCGGAAGAACTCGGCCCACTCGCCCTCGTTCCCGTAGACGCGCTCGAACTCCGCCGCGTCGCGCGTCACCTCGTAGCTGAACACGAGTGCGATCACCGCGCTGAGGATAAGGTCCCGCGCGTGAACGCCGAGCCCGTCCCCGCGGAGCCCGAGGCGCGGGCCGAGTACGCCGGCGTCCTCCGCTTCTACCACCTGGCGAAGCACCAGGAGTGGCAGGTGGACGACGTCCCGTGGGGCGAGATCCCGTTCGTGCCCGAGGGCAAGGGGACCGCCCAGCGGCAAGCGCGGCGCCGCGACATCTGGCGCTCGGTGATCATGCAGCAGCTCCAGGCGGACGTGTTCGCCTGCGAGATGGCGTCGCAGCTGCTCGCGGCCGCGCCCGACCCCGAGGCGCGCCTCTACTACTCGACGATGGTGCAGGACGAGTCGCGGCACACCGAGGCGTGGCTACGGCTGATCGGCCAGGTCGGTGGGGAGGGGGAGCGCGACCCGTACCTCGACGAGCTCGCGCACATGTTCCTCGAGGCCGACCTGCTCGAGGAGAAGGTCTTCCTGATGCAGGTCTTCTTCGAGCGGCTGATCATCCCGCGATTCCGGTTGATCGCGCGCTCGTCGCGCGGGACGGTGCTCGAGGACCTCTGCAACCGCCTGGCGATCGACGACGGCATCCACCACGGGGCCGGGATGGCGTACGAGCGGGTGCTGCTGCAGTCGGCCGGGAAGAAGGTGCGCGCGCGCCTCGTCGACGCCGCGAACACGATGCTGCCGATCTTCGCGAACCACGTCCTCTGGCGCCCGAAGGCCCGCGAGGTGATCGGGACGTTGATGGAGGCGCGCGACCGCGAGCGGCTGCGCGAGGAGCTGAACCACGGGGTGCGGCTCGCGAACTCGCTCGGCCTCGACGTCTCCGACGTCCGCTTGCCCGTCGGCTGATCAGGTCGTCTCTGACGCGGCCTGCAGCGGCGGGGATTTCGTCGGCAACAGTGGGTCGGGTATCCGGTTTCCGAGTCGCAGGAAGCCGGCCCCGGTCAGGGCCATCGCGAAGGCGCCGCCCCACCAGATGGCGTCGGGTGCCGTTCCGAGCAGCACGCCGCCGACCGCGGGACCGAGAGCCACGCCGACCATGAAGCTGAGCTGGTAGAGCGACATGTAGCGGCCGAGCAGATGCGGCGGCGCGATCTCCGCGACCAGCGGGCCGAGCACGATGAACTGGCCACACTCGGCGACCGCGATCACGATCGCCACGGCGGCCAAGACGGTGGTGGCGGCGAGCGTCGACTGCGTGAGCGTTGCCGGCAGGACCAGGAGCAGTCCCACGGCGAAGATCGCGCTGGTGGCGAACAACGCGTGAGCGCGGCGCATCCGCGCCACCACCCGCGTCGCCGGCACCTGCGCCACGACGATGAAGAAGGTGTTGATGAAGACGACGACACCGATCCCAACCGGCCCGACAGGTGTGTGCGCCGCCGCAAACGGCGGGAGGACGTTGGAGAAGAACGCGCCGCCGATCATCACCAGCGCGAAGTTGCCCGCGATCAGGGCGAGCAACAACCGATCCCGCGCAACAGCTCGAAAACCCCGTGCGCCCTCGCTCGCCGACGGAGCATCCGCGAGACCGGGATCCGGGATCCAGACGAGCACGACCAGCGCGAAGACGACGAACGTGACCGCGTCGAAGAGGTAGAGGAACTGGAACGCCCGGAGGTCATGATCGCTGGCCGCAACGATGAGGCCCGCAACCGTCGCGCCAAGGCCGAGACCGAGGTTGCCTGCGACTCGTCGGAGCGCGGTGGATGCGGCTCGCTGCTCCGCCGGGATCAGGGTCAAGGTCAGGACCTGGCCGGCGTTTCCCGCGAGCCCGAAGCCGGCACCGCCCACGGCCGAGCAGACGAAGCCTTGCCAGGGCCGTTCGACAAACGCCAAACCCCCGTAGCCGAGTGCGTTCAAGAGGGTGCCCACGATCAGGATCCGTTTCGCACTGAAACGATCGAGGAGCGCGCCCGAAGGGAGCGTTACCACCGCGGCCGTGCCCATGACCGTCGCCACCACCAGCCCCGCGGTCGCCGTCGAGAAGCCGCGGACCCCGTGGAGGTAGATGATCTCGAACGGAAGGATCAGTCCGGTGCCGAAATAGTTGAGCGCGTTCCCGCCCTGCAGAACAAGGACAGGCCTCGGCAGTCCTGTACGCCAAAGGGCGAGGACACGTGCGAGGGCGCTGCTCACTCTGTCGACCGACCTACCGCTCCAGGACGGCGAGCGAGGCGCTCGAGCCCCCGGCGGCAGGCGCTCAGTCGCAGCTCGATTGCCGTCCGCACGGGCTGGGGCCGGGGGGTGCGGGCGTCTCGGGCCTGGCGGTACCGATCGGCATCGCGCTGGAAGCGGGCCGTCCGCTGGCGCACAATCTGTTGAATCAGCTCGGGGTGCATCGGAGGTCAAAGACACCGCGACGCCGCGAAACGGACCGCGGTCCGTTTACGGCCGACCTGGTGTCATTACCGCGATGACCGTCGATCTCGAGCGGGCCAAGGGAGGCGACGAGCGCGCGTTCGCGTCGCTGGTCGAGCCGTTCCGGCTCGAGCTTCAGCTGCACTGCTACCGGCTACTCGGCTCCGCGCAGGACGCCGAGGATCTCGTCCAGGAGACATTGCTCGCCGCCTGGCGCGGGCTCGACGGCTTCGAGGAGCGGGCGTCGCTGCGCTCCTGGCTCTACCGGATCGCGACCAACCGCAGTCTCAACGCCATTCGCGAACGCGGGCGCCGTCCCGCCACGGAGAACACCATGAGACCGTCAAAAACCTACCGCGCCGTCGAGCCCAGCTGGCTCGAGCCGTACGCGGACAGTGCGCTTCCGGATCCCGCTCCCGGACCGGAAGCACGCTACGAGCAGCGTGAAGCGATCCAGCTCTCGTTCATCGTCGCGCTTCAACAGCTGCCCGCGAAGCAGCGCGCAGCGCTCGTGCTGCGCGACGTGCTCGGTTTCCACACCGACGAAGCCGCCTCCATCCTCGAGACGACGCCGCAGTCGGTCAAGGCCGCGCTCCAACGCGCCCGCGCGACGCTCGACTCGTACACCATCGAACGCCAGCAGGCGCCGCTTCCCGACTCGCCGATCGAACGGAACCTTCTCGCCGCGTTCAGTGACGCCTTCGAAGCCGGCGACACGGGACGCCTCCTGACTCTGCTGAGCTCCGACGCTCGTGTGACCATGCCGCCTGCCCCGGGCGAGCTCATCGGGCACGAAGCGATCGGGGCTTACCTCGACAACGGCGCCGAGGTCCGCGGCGCTGCGCTACAGGTACGCCCGACCCGCGCCAACGGCCAGCCTGCCTTCGGCTGCTACCTGCGCGCGCGGCCCTGGGGCATGATCGTGCTCACGTTGAGCGGCAACGAGGTCGACGAGATCACCTTCTTCGCCGACCCAGCGCTGCTCGGCCGCTTCGGTCTTCCCGAACAGATCTAGCCCTGCACGCAGACCCCCACCCGCGGGTGCCTGTGCGGCAGGTGGAGCCTGTAGATGCCGAGCGGAACGCTCTCGTGCTGGGTGGGGCCGTTCGGGGCATGGAAGGTGATGAGGAGGCGCGACGCGGACTGCCGGTTCGCCGCGGAGAGCTC
>DATFSG010000021.1:0-4947 GCA_035262765.1 Gaiellaceae bacterium
GCCGGACGTCCGCGGCCTCTACCGCTTCTACGAGGAGCTCGCTTTGCGCTTCGCCGAGCGCGGCCACGCCGCCATCGCCTTCGACTACTTCGGCCGCACTGCCGGCGTCGAGAAGCGGCCCGACGACTGGGACTACATGCCACTCGTGCAGCAGCTCACCCACGAGCAGGTGCAGGCCGACGTCGGCGCCTGCGTCCGCGACCTGCGCGCGTTCGGCTGCAGCACGATCTTCACGGTCGGCTTCTGCTACGGGGGCAGCGGCTCGTGGGCAGCGGCCGCGTGGGGTCACGGGCTCGCCGGCGCCGTCGGCTTCTACGGCCGGCCGAGTCGGATGATCGACCTCGTCCCGAAGCTCGAGGCTCCGATCCTCGCCTTGCAGGGCGGCGCCGACCAGGCGATCCCCCACGAGGACAACGTCGCGTTCGAGCAGGCCTTGAGCGACGCCGGGAAGTACTACGAGCTGATCGAGTTCGAGGGCGCACCGCACAGCTTCTTCGATCGCAAGCAAGAGGAGTTCCAGGCCGCGTCCGACGAGGCCTGGCAGCGGTCGCTCGACTTCATCGCAGCGCACTCGTAACCGCCTGGTGAACGATGCGGAACTCATGGAGCGCGCGCTCGCACAGGGCCCGCCTGGGCTTCGTCACCCGCTGCGGTGGGATCACGGGCCTTCTCTCCGCCTTCGGTCTCGCGAATGCGCACTCGATCGACGTCTCCGCGCACTGTGCGCCGGCGATCTCGACGCACGCCTTCTGCGCCGTCGAGCGGCGCCGCCACCTCGAGTACTTCCACGACCACGTCCGGATCGAGGCGATGGTGTTCGACGGCGTGCCGGAGCCCGCCGGCGGTGTTCTCCGTCCCGACCGCTCGCGCCCGGGGAACGGGCTCGAGGTCAAGCACCGCGAGGCCGCTCGGTTCAGCGTGCAGCTCGCCGAGGTGACACGCTGAGCACCACGATTCGTAGGCCAGCCGACACGCGCTTCCATGGCGGAGCAGTCGACGCCGGAGAGATCGACCGGCGCGCCCTCGCGGCCGAGCTCCGCGCGGCCATCGACGGCGAGGTCCGCTTCGACGCCGGCAGCCGCGCCCTCTACGCGACCGACGCATCGAACTACCGGATGCCGCCGATCGGCGTCGTCGTTCCGCGCCACGTGGACGAGCTCGTCGAGATCCACCGCGTCTGCCGCGAGCACGGAGCGCCGATCGTGCTGCGCGGCGGCGGCACGAGCCTCGCCGGCCAGGGCTGCAACACGGCCGTCCTGATCGACTTCTCGAAGTACCTCCACCACATCCTCGACATAGACCCGGACCGCCGCGTCGCCCGCGTGCAGCCGGGCTGTGTCCTCGACCACCTGCGCGGCGTCGCCAGCGAGAAGCACGGCCTGACCTTCGGGCCGGACCCGTCCACGCACGCCTACTGCACGCTCGGCGGGATGCTCGGCAACAACTCCTGCGGTCGCCACTCGGTGCAGGCGGAGTTCCACGGGCCGGGGCCGCGCGTCGCGGACAACCTCGTCGAGCTCGAGGTGCTGACCTACCGCGGCGAGCGGCTGCGGATCGGCCGCGGGGGCGAGGGCGTGCCGGACGCGATCGCCGAGCGGCTACGCGCGCTGGCCGACGCGAACGCGCACGACATCCGAACGCGCTACCCACGGATCCCGCGCCGCGTCTCGGGCTACAACCTCGACGAGCTGCTCCCGGAGAACGGCTTCGAAGTCGCGCGCTCGCTCGTCGGCACCGAGTCGACGTGCGTGACGATCCTCGAGGCGACGCTCGAGCTGATCCCGAAGCCGCCCTGCGTCTCGCTCCTCGCCGTCGGCTACCCCGACAAGTTCCGCACCGCCGACCACGTGATGCTCGCGCGCGACCATAAGCCGATCTCGATCGAGGGGATGGACGGGACGCTGATCGACGACATGACGCTGCTCGGCATCCACCAGCCCGAGCGCTCGATGCTCCCCGACGGCAAGGGCTGGCTGCTCGTCGAGTTCGGCGGCGACACGAAGGAGGAGGCCGACGAGAAGGCGCGCGCGCTGATGCGCGACCTCGAGCAGGACAGCGTGCCGCCGTCCGGGATGAAGCTCTACGACGACCCGTCCGGCGAGCAGCACATCTGGGAGGTGCGCGAGGCGGGGCTCGGCGCGACGGCTTTCGTCCCCGGCAAGGCGGACACGCACGAGGGCTGGGAGGACTCGGCCGTTCCGCCCGAGCGGCTCGGCGAGTACCTGCGCCGTCTCGCCAAGCTCGCGGACGAGTACGGCTACGAGAGCTCGCTCTACGGCCACTACGGCCAGGGCTGCGTTCACGCCCGCTGGAACTTCGACCTGGTGACGAAGCCGGGGATCCAGAAGTTCCGACGCTGGCTCGAGGACGCGAGCGACCTCGTGCTCGAGCTCGGCGGCTCGCTGTCGGGCGAGCACGGCGACGGCCAGTCGCGGGCAGAGTTCCTGCCGAGGATGTTCGGCGACGACCTCGTGCGGGCGTTCGAGGAGTTCAAGTCGATCTGGGATCCCGACTGGAAGATGAACCCGGGCAAGGTCGTCCGGCCCTACCGCGTCGACGAGAACCTCCGCCTCGGCGCCGACTACGAGCCGTGGCGGCCGAAGGTGAAGTTCGGCTATCCGCGCGACAAGGGCGACTTCGCGCACGCGACCGTTCGCTGCGTCGGCGTCGGCAAGTGCCGCACGCCCGGCGGCGTCGACGTGATGTGCCCGTCCTTCATGGCGACGCGCGAGGAGATGCACTCGACGCGCGGCCGTACGCGCCTGCTGTTCGAGATGCTCGAGGGCGACGTCATCACCGACGGCTGGCAGTCGGACGAGGTGATGGAGGCGCTCGACCTCTGCCTCGCCTGCAAGGGCTGCACGAACGACTGCCCGGTCAACGTCGACATGCCCACCTACAAGGCCGAGTTCCTGCACCACCGCTGGAAGCACCGGCTCCGCCCGCGCCACGCGTACGCGTTCGGGCTGATCGACCACGTCGCCCGGCTCGCGTCGCGGGCGCCCGGCGTCGTCAACTTTGTCACGCACACGCCGCCGTTCGCGCGGGCATTCAAGCTCGCGGCGGGGATGACGCAGGAGCGCGCGGTGCCGAAGTTCGCCCCGCTGACCCTGCAGCAGTGGTTCGCGCAGCGCGGCGGGACGAAGAACCCGACCGGGCGGAAGGTCGTCCTCTTCCCCGACACGTTCAACAACCACCTGCACACCGACGTCGGGGTCGCGGCGGTCGAGGCGATCGAGGCGGCCGGCTGGCAAGTCGTGATGCCCGAAGGCCATGTCTGCTGCGGGCGGCCGCTCTACGACTACGGCTTCCTCGACCTGGCGGAGCGCTATCTCCACCGCAGCCTCGACCAGCTGCGCGAGTGGTATCGCGAGGGGATCCCGATCGTCGGGCTCGAGCCGAGTTGCGTCGCCGTGTTCAAGGACGAGCTCGTGAAGCTGCTGCCGCACGACCACGACGCGAAGCGGCTCGCGCAGAGCACCTACCACTTCGCCGAGTTCTTCGAGCAGTTCGACATCGAGCCGCCGCGGCTCGAGCGCAAGGCGTTCCTCTGGGGCCACTGCCACCACAAGGCGACAGGCGGCATCGACCCCGAGCTCGAGCTGCTGCAGAAGATGGGCGTCGAGGTGGAGACGCTGAAGGCCGGCTGCTGCGGGCTCGCGGGCTCGTGGGGCTTCGAGTCCGGCCACCACGACCTCTCGCTGCAGATCGGCGAGCAGGGTCTCCTCCCGAGGGTGCGCGAGCTCGACGAGGAGACCCTGGTCGTGGCCGACGGGTTCTCCTGCAAGACGCAGATCGAGCAGGGAGAGACGGGGCGGCGTGCGCTCCACGTCGCGCAGGTGATGAAGCTCGCGCACGAGCACGGCGCCTCCGGTCCGTCCGGCCCGCGGCCCGAGCGCCTCTACTACGAGGTGCGCCCGAAGCCGTCGCTGCCGCGGCGGGCGGCGAGAGCGGCGGTCCTCGTCGGTGCGGCGGCGCTGGCGGTCGGTTTCGTCTCCGCTACTATGCGGCGGCGCGAGGCGCCGTAGCTCAGCTGGTTAGAGCGCTGCACTCATAATGCAGAGGTCGGTGGTTCGAGCCCACCCGGCGCTATTGGGTGCATCCCTCGAAGTGAGATAAGGAAATGGCAACCGGAGTCAGAGTCGCAATCACGCTCGCTTGCACGGAGTGCAGGCGGAGGAACTACCAGACGCAGAAGTCGAAGCGAAACTCGCCCGACCGCGTCGAGTTCCGCAAGTACTGCCGCTGGTGCGGGAGCCACACGCTGCACCGGGAGACGCGCTAGTGGCCCGGTCGACCCGTCAAGAGCGCCGCCAGCGCCGCGCTCGGGCCGCCGGTACGCCGCCGCTCCGGCCCACGCCCCCGGCTCGCCCGACCACCGAGGAAGAGCCGCCGCAGCAGCCGGCCGAGCCGAAGGCCGAGCGCAGCGACGAGGTCCGCTCCGGCAGGCGTGGGTTCCGCTTCTTCCAGGAGTCGTGGGCGGAGCTGAAGAAGGTCGAGTGGCCGAACCAGCAGCAGCTGGTGAGCGGCACCGCCGTCGTGCTCATCGCCTGTCTCATCACGGGCGTCTATCTGTACGCCAACGATCGGCTGTGGCAGTGGGTCGTCAGCCACGTCGTGATCAAGTAGGGGCTGGGAAGAGACGCACATGTTTCGCTGGTATGTGATCAACACCTACTCCGGGCACGAGAACAAGGTGAAGACCAATCTCGAGCACCGGATCGAGTCGATGAACCAACGCTCCCGCTTCCGGCGCGTCGTCGTCCCCACCGAGCAGGTGATCGAGACCAAGGACGGCCAGAAGGTGCAGGCCGAGAAGCGGACGCTGCCGGGCTACGTGCTCGTGAACATGGATCTCAACGACGACGCCTGGACGGTGGTGAAGAACACGCCGGGCGTGACGGGCTTCGTCGGCGCCGGCGCGACTCCCGTGCCGCTCTCGCAGCC
>DATFSG010000022.1:0-7046 GCA_035262765.1 Gaiellaceae bacterium
GCAGGAAGGCGACGACGGCGGCCGCGGCGACTCCGGCGGCGGCGACGAGGGCAAAGCCCGCGCGGGTCGTCCAGTGGCTCGAGCCGGCCGCGGCGACCGACGCCATCGGCGTCAGCGCAGCGTTGTCGAGCATCCCGAGGATGATCAGGCTCAGCCCGATCGTCCCGATGCCCGTCTTCGTGCCGGGGTAGCGCTTCACGACGGCGATCCGAACGGCGTCGTCGACACGGCCGGGCAGGGCGATCCCACCAACGCACGCGGCGCCGCCCGCGAAGGCGAGAGCGTCGGCGGTTGGCCGCTCGTGCGCGTGGAAGAGGCGCTGCCAGCCCCACGCCTTGAAGGCGTACGCGACGAGGAAGAGGAGAGCCGCACAGGACACCAGCAGCGGGTCGGCGTGGTGAATCGGCCAACCGCTGCCGACGAAGTGGCGCACGCTGAAGAAGGCGACGCCCAGGAGGACTAGGCCGAAGCCGCCATTCAGCACGAGCTGAACCTTCCGGTTGGAGAGAAGCCGCATCACCGCAGTAGCAACCTGGTATCGGCCGAACGAGTTGCGGGCTGTTTCACTCGATTGAGGCGGCCATGGACGGGCCACGGTATCCGCGTTTCGTGAGCTTCATGTGAGCATTGATGGGTCATTCGGAGAGCTCCGCGCGGCGAGCGCTGCGGCCGCCTCCCGGGCGCGGGGGTCGTGCTCACGCTCGGCCCACTCCCCCGCCTCGCGCACCAGCTCCCGCAGCTCGGCGAGCAACGAGGGGACTCCCGCACCCTCGCGGTCAAGCGCCTCGATTCGCTCCAGTCGGGCCAGCACGGCACGCGCCTCCTCCATGCCCCGAAGGTAGGCGGCAACTCGTGACGTGTCTGTCGCAGCTAGCTGGCGCGCTGCTGGAGACTTGCGACCGCGCCCGTGACGCCGAGCAGCGCCTCGTCGAGGTCGCGGACGAGCGCGCGCCGGTCGTCGTGCAGAAGGACGGCGACGAGGATGCGCCGCAGCAGCTCGGAGCTCGGCTCGCGCAGCTTCTCCGCGAGCTCGGCTCGCTCCGCCGGCGTCGCACCGAGGAGAACGGCACCGCGCATCGCGGCCGCCCAGACTCCGTCGCCCTCCCCGAGCGCGGCCTCGAGCGCGTGGCGGAGCTGCTCGCCGCGGAACGGCTCAGACTGGAACAGCGCCAGCTCCCAGCGATCGAGAGCGTCGCCGAGGTGCGCATCGTCGTCGGCCACCCCGAGGCGGACTCGCACATCGCTCGCCACCGAGGCTCGGAAGGGATCGAGTCGCGTCGGCTCACCCGGAGGAGCCGTCGCCGCGATCGGCAGCACCGGCCTGATCCCGTACGGACGCCAGTCGAGCCGCTCGAACAGGACCGGACCCGCGGCGACCGGCGCGGAGGTGGCAAGCCGGATCGCCGTGACCGCGTCCGCGAGCTCGCCCGGCGCGTCGGGCGCCTCGTCCGTCCCGCTCACGAGCGACCGCTCGAGCTCGAGGACGCAAAGCCGGTCGGTCTCGCGGCCGAAGTCCCGCGGCAGCAGCGCCGTCGCTTCCGGCCACATCGCCGCGAGCTCGCCCGTGGCGGCGATCCGAACACGGATCCCGTCGCCGAGGTCGATCTGGGTGCCGACGGAGAGACCGATCAGCGGGGCAACGGCGCCGTACGAGTGGCCCTCGCCGTAGAGCGAAGCCTCGAGCTCTTCGTACGCGCGCGCGTAGGCGCTGTCGTCCCAGTCGAAGCCGCCGCAGCCCTCGGCGGTGCGCACCAGGAGCGGCACGAGCACGCTGCGGTAGACGGCCCGGCGCTCGTCGCGCACGTCTCCCTCGTGCGCGTGCGCGAAGATCCGCGCCGCCGGCTCGCGCAGCAGATCGGCGACCGCGTCCTGGACGTCGACCCGCGCGAAGAGCCGCTCGGCCCGCGCCTCGACGAAGCCGCGCACGAGCGGCCGGTACTCGTAGAGCGTCGGCCGCCCATAGGTGCCGTGCTCTTCGAAGGCGAACGGGAGGTCGACGCCGTCCTCGAGGTCTCGCGTGAAGACCGCGAAGGCGCCGAGACAGAAGCGGCGGAGCGTGTCGTGGAGGTGCGGCGCGCGCATCCGGCTCTCCTACGACGGCGGCGCGTTGCCTCCTACCTGGCAGCCGGGACACCAGTACGCGGTGCGGGCGTTTTCGCCTTGCGGGGCGGAGCGGACGATGCCGCCGCAACGCGGACAGGCTCGGCCGGCGCGCCGGTAGACACGGCGCGGCGGCCGGCCTCCGTCCACCGACGCTTGCATCAGCGCGTGCGCGGCCTCGAGCACGGCCCGCAGCGCTTCGTCGTCCACGTCCTCGAGCCGCCGCCAGGGCGAGATGCGCGCCTCCCAGAGCGCCTCGGCCCGCCAGATGTTCCCGATCCCGGCCACGAGCCGCTGGTCGAGCAGGGCGTCGCCGGCCTCGCGCCGCGGATCCGAGCGGAGCCGCGCGAGCATCGTCTCGAAGTCGGGCGGCTCGCCGAGGATGTCGGGGCCGAGGCGCGGCGCACCCCGAACCCCGACGAGCTCGAGCACCGAGCCGTTCCAGAGGACGGCCTCGTGCTCGGCGCCGCGCAGCACGAGCCACGGCTTCCCCGTGCGCGCCGTCCCGCGCGGCTCGACGCGCCAACGACCGTTCATGCGCAGGTGGCTGCGCAGGACGAGGCCGCCCTCGAAGTGGAGCAGGAGGTTCTTCCCCACCGCCTCCACCTGCTCGAGCCGCCGGCCGTCGAGCCGCTCGGCGAGTCCCTTGACGGCCGCGCGCGGATGCGGCGTCTCGACCTCGACGATCTCGCCGACGAGAACCTGCAGCTCTCGGGCCGCCCGATGGAGCGAATCACCTTCCGGCATGCGGGGAAGCCTACGATTGAGCCGTGCGGAAGCCCTTCATCGGAGTTCGCTGGTGGCTGGGGGTCGCGTTCGCCGTCGTGGCGGCGACGTCGACAGCGATCGTCGTCTCCCAGTTCTCCGACCGGTCGGAGAACAAGTTCCGCAACTACGGCGCGAGCGTCGCGCTCCACCAGGCCCAGGCGGCGGCTCGGCAGAACGTCACGCCCGCCACGCTCGACCAGGTCGCGAGCAAGCAGCAGGGGCTCACGCTCCAGCTGTTCGGCCCGACGGGTGCACCGCCGACGGCCTCGGCGCTCGAACGCAAGGCCGTGGCGGCGGCGCTCGCCGGCGGCGACTTCGCCGACGGCACGACCGACGGGGACACATTCGTGGCGGCGATCCCGTATCACAGCGGCGACCAGGTGCTCGTAGCGGTCAGCCACCAGCCGGGAACGGCCGAGGCGATCGACACGGTCAACGGCGAAGCGCTCCGAGCAGGCGTGATCGCCGGGGTGATCGGCGTGATCGTCGGGCTGCTGTTCGCCCAGCTCATCGCCCTGCGCCTGCGGCGGATGACTGCGGCAACCGAGGCCATCGCCCACGGCGACTTCGAGACGCCGCTTCGCCCCCGCTTCCATGACGAGTTCGGCCTGCTCGCCCAGAGCTTCGATCGGATGCGTCGCCAGGTGCGCCGCTCGTTCCGCCGCCTCGAGGCCGAACGCGACCGGCTGCGACTGCTGCTCGAACGGTTGCACGAAGGAGTGCTCACGATCGACCAGGATCTCGTCGTCCACTTCGCGAACACCGAGGCGCGCCGGATCCTCGGGGGCCGCCTGCGTGAGGGAGACGAGCTGCCGGAGCCGTGGCAGGGCTTCGGGCTCCGCGACTTCGCGCACGACCTGTTCCACGAGCGAGCCTCGGTGCGCCAGGTGCACGTGACGCCCGACGAGCAGCACGCGTACGGCGTCGTCGGGATCCCGTCGCAGCCCGACACAGACTGGGCCCTGCTGGTCGTCGACGACCTGACCGAGCAGGAGCGGCGCGAGCTCGCCGAGCGCGAGTTCGTCTCCAACGCCGCGCACGAACTGCGCACACCGCTGACGACGATCATCGGCGCGGTCGAGGTGCTGCAGGCGGGAGCTAAGGAGATACCCGCCGAGCGCGACCGCTTCCTCGGTCACATCGAGCGGGAGTCCGGACGGCTGGCGCGGCTTGCGCGCGCGATGCTGACGCTGGCCCGGGCGCACTCGGGGCAGGAGCCGCCGCGTCTCGAGGCGGTCGAGCTCGCTCCGCTCCTGCGCGAGATCGCCGCCGGACTGCAGCCGCACGCCGGCGTCGCGGTCGACGTGGAGGTCGCCGACGGCCTCGCCGTCGAGGCGAACCGCGACCTGCTCGAGCAGGCGCTGCGCAACCTCGGCGAGAACGCCGCGAAGCACACCGCGCGCGGCTCGGTCGTCCTCCGCGCGTACGGGGGCGGGAACACGGTCACCGTGGAGGTCGAGGACTCAGGCCCGGGGATCAGCCCCGAGGTGCAGCGCCACGTCTTCGACCGCTTCTACCGCGGCGAGCGCGACGCGCACGGCTTCGGGCTCGGACTCGCGATCGTGCGGGAGTCGGTGCGGACGCTCGGCGCGCGGATCGAGCTCGACTCGTCGCCCGGCGAGGGGACGGTGTTCCGGATCCTCCTCGCGCCGGCGCGCGTACGGGAGGAGGTGCCCGCGGCGTGAACGCTTCCAACGGCAACGGCGAGCGCATCCTGCTCGTGGACGACGACGCGGGCGTGCGCGACGTCGTCGCCTTCACGCTGCGGCGCGAGGGCTACGAGGTCGACGAGGAGCGGGACGGGGAGTCGGCGCTCGAGTCGGGCCGCTCGGGCTTGTACGCGCTCGTCGTCCTCGACGTCATGCTGCCAGGGATCTCGGGGGTCGAGGTGTGCCGCGCGCTGCGGGCCGAGAGCGACGTCCCGATCCTGATGCTGACGGCGCGGGACGCGGAGTCCGACCGCGTGCTCGGACTCGAGCTCGGCGCGGACGACTACGTGACGAAGCCGTTCTCGAGCGCCGAGCTGCTCAGCCGCGTGCGCGCGATTCTGCGGCGCCGCGAGCTCGACCGGGCGACCGTCGGCGCGACCGTGCGCAAGCTCGGCGGCCTCCAGATCGACCTCGGCCGGCACGAGGTGCTCGTCGACGGCGAACGCGTCCACCTCACGCTGTCCGAGTTCAAGGTTCTCTCGCTCCTCGCCGAGCAGCCGGAGGCGGTCGTCTCGCGGCGCGAGCTCATGCAGCACCTCTGGGCGAGCGAGCACGTCGGCGACGAGCACGCCTGCGAGGTGCACATCTCGAACCTGCGCCGGAAGATCGAGCGCGACCCGACGCAGCCGGAGCGGCTCGTGACGATCCGCGGCTCCGGCTACATGCTCGTCGCGGCTTGAGCATCCTCGAGACGCCGCTCTGCGATCTGCTCGGCGTCGAGTTCCCGATCGTGCAGGCGCCGATGGCGAACAACGCCGGGCCTGCGCTCGCGGCGGCGGTCTCCAAGGCGGGAGCATTCGGCTCAGTCGCGGGCGCGACCATCTCGCCGGACGAGCTGCGCGCCGAGATCCACGAGGTCCGCGACGCGACCGAGCGGCCTTTCGCGGTCAACCTGTTCGCGCCGCCCTACCTGCGCGAGAAGAACCTCGCGGTCGTGCTCGACGAGCGACCGGCCGCGCTCCTCTTCACCTTCGGCATCGTCGACCCGGCGCCGCTGCGGGACGCAGGCATCGTCGTGCTCGGAACCGCGACGACGGCCGAGGAGGCGCGGGCGCTCGAGCGGGCGGGAGTGGACGCCGTGGTCGTGCAGGGAGCCGAGGCGGGCGGCCATCGCGGCTCGTTCCTCGACGGCTGGCCGCTCGTCCCGCTCGCCGAGCTCGTGTCCGCCAGCGTCGACGCGGTCTCGGTGCCCGTCGTCGCGGCCGGCGGGATCATGGACGGCGCCCGGATCGCGGAGCTGCTGCAACTCGGGGCCGCCGGCGTCTCGCTCGGAACCGCGTTCCTTTTCACGCCCGAGGCGGGACGTCCGCCCGAGCACCTCGAAGCGCTCCGCTCGTTCGACACCGTGGTAACGGACGCGTACACCGGCCGGCCGATGCGAGCGGCGAAGACGCCAGTGCTCGAAGATCTGATGGCGGGACCACCGCCGCTCCCGTTCCCCGAGCAGAGGGCCGTCTCGGCCGAGAAAGGCCCGCTGTTCATGGGCGGGACGAGCGCCGCGGCGGGACGCGAACTGAGCGCGGCAGAGCTCGTACGAGTCCTCGTGGACGAGGCTACTATGGCCGCCGCTTAGATTCGTACTGCGAATCGTCCTGCCCGCTCAGGGCGGACGACTGCGCGGAACCAAGGGGGAACATTGAGTAGCAGACACTCCGCCTTCGGCTGCCGGTTGCGGCGGCCGCGCTCGGTATCGCCGGCGCTCGTCGCGGTGGCTCCGGCGGCGGCGACCGCGACAATCGGACCCATCCAGCCGATCGGCAACAACCACAGCAGGTTGAACCACTTGTCCCGCCCCACCCGTACCCGGGGAGCGATGCCCTGCGCCGCCGGCAGAGCCCCAGCCCAGTCCTCCGGATCGATGGCGTCTTCTCCCCGGGAAAGGCGTTGCCGGTAGTCGGGCACCCCGCCCGGGGTCAAATCACCCTTCATAGCCCGACGATCCATCTGCGGTCTTGTTGTCCGTAGCGGAAGCCGGAAACCTTCGGCGTCCGACGCAGCTGCGGCCTGGAGGCTAAGGCCACAGCACGGCGCGGCGCCAGGGAGCGTCCGCCGCGCTCGACGAAGAGCGCGGGCTCGGCGGCCCTGTCACGTCAGGCGTGAGGACGCTCGCGCAAGCGAGCGAACTCTCACCGCTACGATCTTCGCTACGAGCCGGAATCGAACCAAGAGACGTTCGCCTGAGCGGAGGCGTGGAGTGTCGCGGTTCGTAGGCGCACCGACGCCGATTCGGCGGAAGCGACGATCACGCGTCTTGGCAGGTGCGCTCACCGGGCTACTGCGTCGGCGTAAGCGACGACCTGCTGGTGATCTCCCCGGAGGCGATCCACCCAGAGTTCGTTCGCGGCGGCGGCCTGGCGGTGACTCCCCCGACGTGGTCCCCTTCTACTATCCCGATGAGCCGGAGTTCGAAGGCGGCGTTGGCGTGCGGGAGCCGCGTCGCCCGAAGCCGTCAGGGCTGTCGGGGGCGGA